>JAHBSH010000045.1 GCA_019639215.1 Acidobacteriota bacterium | reverse complement strand
GGTGTTGCGTATAACAGAGATGCTCCGTAAGGCAAATGTCGTTGGTAAATTCGTCGAATTCTTTGGTGAGGGAACTGCCGCATTGAACGCAACTGATAGAGCGACCATCGGCAATATGGCACCTGAATATGGAGCAACAATGGGATTTTTCCCCGTCGATGAGAAAACTCTTGACTATCTGTCATCTACCGGCAGAAGCAGCGAACAGATCGATACCATCCGCAATTATTATGTTGCGCAGCAGATGTTTGGGATCCCGCGAGAAGGAGATATAGATTATACGACGGTCCTGAACCTTGACCTTTCAACGATCACACCCGCAGCAGCCGGACCGAAGCGTCCTCAGGATCGCATCGAACTGGCTGAATTGGATGATCGTTTCAAGGAGCTTTTCACAAAACCGGTTGCCGACGGAGGCTATGGAAAATCTGAGGTTGATCTGGAAAAGCGTAATGCTGTGGTTTTATGCGGTTATGCTGCCGGAGAAGTTTCTGGAGGAGGAGACCAGAGTTCGACCTCGATACCATTGCCTATCTATGGTGACAGAACCAAAAGAGACACGAGCGTTGTCACCGAACTGGAAATGATCAACAATCGGCCCACACCGGACAGGATCGAGAATGATTCGTTCGAATGTGATCCTGAACCGATAAATGTTGGCCACGGTGATGTTTTGATAGCAGCGATTACTTCATGTACCAACACATCGAACCCTTCGGTGATGCTTGCAGCGGGTATTGTAGCGAAAAAGGCCGCTCAACTTGGTCTCAAAGTTCCGGCTTATGTCAAAACATCGCTTGCCCCTGGATCAAGGGTGGTTTCTGCTTATCTGGAGAAAACCGGACTGCAGCCTTATTTAGATGAGATCGGTTTCAATCTTGTCGGATACGGCTGTACAACGTGTATCGGAAACTCCGGGCCTCTTGACGCAGCGTTGGAAGATATTGTTGTGGAAAAGGACCTTATCGCCGCCTCTGTTCTCTCAGGAAATCGTAATTTTGAAGCACGAGTTCATCAGAACATCAAGGCAAACTTCCTTATGTCGCCGCCGCTTGTAGTCGTTTATGCTTTGGCCGGAACTGTTCTTAAGGACATTAATAATGATCCTGTCGGAAAGGATAGGGACGGAAACGACGTTTTTATGCGAGACATCTGGGCCTCATTGGACGAAGTAAAGGAAGTATTGAGTTCAGCCACTGATCCTGAGACATATAGGAAGCTTTATAGCGAATTTGCTGAGCAAAATCCGCTTTGGAATAGCATAGAGTCCAGCGTCGGAAAGATCTATGAATGGGATGGAAGCTCTACATATATTCAGGAACCGCCATATTTTGAAGATTTTTCAATGGAATCAGGCAGCTTTTCTGATTTTTATAGTGCTAGAGCCTTAGCGATCTTTGGAGACTCGGTTACGACCGACCATATTTCACCGGCCGGTGCCATTAAAGCATCCTCTCCTGCAGGCAGGTATTTGCAGGAATTGGGAGTTGAACCAAAAGATTTCAACTCATATGGTTCCCGCCGCGGCAATGATCGGGTGATGCTAAGAGGAACATTTGCAAATGTTCGAATAAAGAATAAAATGGTCGCCCCGGTAGAAGGCGGGTTGACGAAACATCAGCCTTCGGGTGATGAAATGTCAATCTATGACGCTGCAATGCGTTATAAAGAAGAAGGAACGCCGCTGATCATATTTGCGGGCAGGGAATACGGAACCGGAAGTTCGCGCGACTGGGCTGCAAAAGGCACAATGCTCATGGGCGTCAAGGCCGTCGTGACAGAATCGTTTGAAAGGATACATCGTTCAAATCTGGTTGGAATGGGCGTTCTACCGTTACAGTTCAAAGACGGTGTTTCTGCAGAGACGTTAGGTTTGACCGGTGATGAGACCTTTGATCTCATTGGACTTGAATCGGGCGTAGTACGGCCTATGCAGGAAGTACAACTCAGGATCAACAGAACGAACGGTGAATCTGAGGCGGTTGATCTGATCTTGCGTATAGACACTCCGATCGAATTGGAATATTACACTTCAGGCGGCATTTTGCCTTACGTCCTGAGACAACTGATCAGCCAGAACGACGGAGCCGCAGCAGCAGCTGAACATTGATATGGCTGCTTTCACCGCCACCAAGTTTTGGACTTCTTGGAATAAAAAGTCTTTTCTACGTGATCCAGATCCCCTATTATGGGTCATGTGCCTTTTGGTTATATAAAAGTTTGTAACCGCTGACCCATTGGGTCGCGAAAGGATGTAATAGTTATGAAAAGCCCACTAACAACCCTTATTGTTTTTGCTGCATTGATCATTACCACGACGGTCACTCCTGCGCAGTCAAGGCAATCTATGCAAAAACGTGAGATCCTTCAACAAGAAATACTCACGAGCAAAACTCCAATTGATACTGTTTCTAAACAACGTGAAACACCCGCAGCATTTGCGTCACTTTCCGCCGAAAGAAGCGGCAGGTATGTTTCGATAGTTTGGAACATGGAGACCGAAAAAGGGATCTTGGGATACAACGTTTATAGATACTCTGGCGGATCTGTTACCACAGTAAATGAGAGCCTTTTAGGTGGTTCGGCAATGCTATACGGCAATGAACCCGTTTCAGGACAAAGGTACGAAGTATTTGACCGTCAGATACTCGGAACCGACTATTATGTCGTTGAAGCACTGGCAACCAGTGGTAAAAAGATACTTAGTTCGCCTGTGTTTCCTTCAACACAAACAACACGTCAGCCGAAAGATAGTCAGCCACAGCTAATTCCAGGGTCGGTTCTTACATCAAGTGAGTCGAACCTTCCGGAAGAGGTAATTCGGGAAATGGAACGTCAGTCGGGTTTTGTAATGAGTGCCGACCAGCATCAATGGGTAGTATCGCAACCGGGCGTCAAGATCGGGGTTCGAAACGAAGGCCTATATCGGGTCACCCGTGCAGAGCTGGAAGCCAACGGATTTGATGTTGAGGGTGATTCTAGCCTTTGGCAGCTTTATAAACGCGGCGTAGAACAAGCGATCAATATCGCCGAAGACGGTTCTTATATTGAATTTTACGGCACGGGAATAGATACCGTTGAGAGCGATGTCGAAATGTATTTTCTGGTAACTGGTGCAACTGCCGGCAAGCGATTTACACCTCGTATTGTTCGCCCGGCTACCAGCACGGTCTATAGATATAACTACGACCAGACTTTCTCACTTCGTGAGAGAACGAATTATACGAACCAAATTAGGAATGGCGATGCAGAGAATTTCTGGGGCAGAATCGTTTCCGGTAGTGGAACAACGCTCAACTTTACCCTTACGGGGGTCGATCTTTCACGCCCGGACGCAACAGTTACGATCAAATTCAATGGTTTTTCAACAACGGCACATAATCTTACTCTTACATTAAATGGAAATGTTCTGAACTCTGTTAGTTCGGCCGGACAGACACCTTACTCGACTACACAACAGATACCAACCTCATTTCTTGTTGAAGGCACAAACAGTCTTCACATGATTTCTTCGGCTGCGACGGATACTAGTTTTTTTGATCAGATACAAATCTCTTTTGAACGTCAATTTGTTGCTCAGGATGACGTATTGAATTTCTATTCGTTGAATAACAGATCTATTGATGCAAAAGGGTTTTCCTCACCAAATATCCGTTTGCTGGATATGACACGCATGGATCATCCTGCTGAGTTCGTAGGTCTGGAAGCTCGAGATGTTGACGGTGAGTATGAACTGCACATACCAGCGGCAAGGGCTCGAAAACTCTATGCTATTGAAGCTGATAAGGTAATGACACCTTTCTCGATCGTTGGTGTCGAACCCGCAAACCTTGCGACGCCGCAGCAGGGAGCAGAAATGCTGATCATCGCTCATAGCAGCCTGATGGATGAGGCGGAGACCTGGGCGGCATATCGTAGCGGACAGGGGACCTCGGTCAAGATTATAGATGTTGACAGTATTTTCAACGAGTTCAATTATGGCGTATCTTCGGCAACGCCGTTGAAATCATTTCTGTCGTATGCATATTCAAACTGGACGACAACGCCAAAGTACATTCTCCTTGTGGGCGACGCTTCATTTGATCCAAAAAACTACTACGGCGTAGGTTTCTACAACATGGTTCCGACCCGGATAATCAATACTATTTTTACCGAAACTGGAAGCGATGAGTTTTTGGCTGACTTCAATAACGACGGTTTAGCCGAGATCGCTATCGGACGTATCCCTGCTCGAACCGGGAGCAATGTGACGATCGCGTATAACAAAATGGTTAACTGGGAAGCAAATCTCATAGCTGAACCTCTTACTAGGGGAACGCTTTTTGCTTTTGATGATCCGATCGGTTATGACTTTGAAGGAATGAGTCATCGTGTTCGTAACCAGTTGCCAAATGGCACAGCGGCGACCTTCGTTGGTCGCAGTCACGCTAATGCTCAAGCCAATCTGGTGGCAGCAATGAATCAAGGCAAGTTCCTGGTGAACTTCTCAGGACATGGAAGTACTGGCACCTGGGCGGCTCTTAATTTCTTTTCAAATCAGAACGTGAATTGTACAGGCGGAGTCCAGCATTGCGTTAATAATCAGAATAATGAGGCTCTATACACTATGCTGACCTGCCTCAATGGATTTTTTCTCAACTATACCGGAAACAGCATGGCAGAGGCACTTCTGTTTCTACCGAACGGAGGCGCTGTTGCATCGTGGGCTTCTACCGGCCTAACAACGCCAGACATCCAGGAAATAATGGGGCAGCGTTTCTATAATCAGATCGGACAGGGAAATATAGTGCGTCTGGGTGATCTGATTAAAGACGCAAAAACACAAATACCTGGCGGAATGGATGTACGTTTGTCTTGGGCGTTGATCGGCGACCCGATGCTTAAGACACGGCAGTAGGATCTTCCTGATACGTTTATCCAAACTAAAAAAGCCTTCGGAAACCCCGAAGGCTTTTTTCTAATATATTTGATCTGGTACTCGCGGTAGGAGTCGAACCTACGGCCTCTTCCTCCGGAGGGAAGCGCTCTATCCACTGAGCTACGCGAGCGAAAGGCAAATTATATCACGTATCTATTTTTTGGCTTCAATACGGATAGTTTTGATCTTTACGTTATCTACCGGACGTTCGCCTTCTTTCGGTTTTACACCTGAGATGATTCGTGCGTTGGTCATTCCGTCTATCACTTTGCCAAAAACCGTATAGCGACGGTCAAACTGCGGTTCGCGTTTTAGCGTGATAAAAAATTGTGAGTTTGCCGAGTTCGGATCTGTGCTGCGTGCGGCTCCGACAATTCCTGAATTGTATTCAATGTCAGAAAATTCCGCGGGAACATTTGGTTTATTCGATTTGCCCTGACCATCATTTGAAGGGTCGTTGTCCTTGGAGTTTGGATCGCCGCCCTGAATTACGGTGTCGTTAACTCTATGAAATGTCACACCATCGTAAAAACCTTCTTTTGCCAATTCTTTGAAGCGGGCGACTGCTTGCGGTGCGATATTTGAATACAGCTCGATTGTCATAGTTCCAAATGCCGAGGAGTTTTCCATCTCTATTACAGCAACCTCGTTGTCGGCAACGGGAGCAACACCTTCTTTTACAACAGGTCCGGCAGAATTGCTTGTAGAAGATGTTGAGCCTCCGCAAGCGGCAAATATGGTTATAAAACCTAGCATCAAAACAAAATATACTGATCTCATAGAATGATCCTTAAAATTCATTAGTGTCTAAAATTATCGTGACCGGACCGTCGTTTACCAATTGCACATCCATCATCGCCCTAAATCTGCCTGTCTCAACTCTACCGAGCGATGATCTGATCTTATCGACAAAATATTCGTAGAGTTCGTTGGCTTTATCCGGAGCGGCCGCGCCGATGTATGAAGGCCTTCTGCCTTTTCTCGTATCAGCCAGCAACGTAAATTGAGAAACGACAAGCATTTCTGCTGAAATATCCATGACCGAAAGGTTCATTCGACCCTCGTCATCATCCATCAAGCGGATATTCAATATCTTTTCTACCAGTTTGTCGGCATCGGCTGTCGAATCAGCTTCTGCTACGCCCAACAGAACAAGCAAGCCTTTGCCGATAGATCCCACGACCTCGCCTTCGACAGTTACGCTTGCTTGTTTTACGCGTTGAACTACGGCCTTCACTAGCTTGCGGCTTCCTCAATATAAACCTTGTTCATTACGACCGGCTCAAGCGGTTTATCATTAGGATTGCGCGGAACATTTGCTATCACATCTACCACGTCTTGACCTTCCAGAACCTTGCCAAATTTTGAATAGCTCGGCGGCAGGGGATAATCGACATGCATGATGAAAAACTGTGAACCGTTCGTGTTTGGGCCTGAATTTGCCATTGCCACGGTGCCTTTTTCGTAGGTTCCGGCATAGAGGTCAGAAGCACGATCGATCTCGTCTTCAAACTTTCCACCCCAGGCTGATTCACCGCCATAACCTTCGCCAAGCGGGTCGCCGCCCTGGATCATAAAATTTGGGATAACGCGGTGAAATATAACGCCGTCATAATAGCCGTTGCCAGCATGGATGCGAAAATTTTCTGTAGTTTTCGGTGCGTCCTGTTCTAAAAGTTCAAATTTAATGATTCCTTTATTTGTTTCAATTACTGCTATTCTATTGCTCATTTAGCTCTCCTAGGTATTTATTACAAACAATTAACTTACCACGAAATCTCGGTAATACTAAAGTGAGGACAAATTGCAAGTGTTTAACTGTTTAATATAAAACGCTCGATAGCACGGGCAACGCCATTCTCATTATTACCGGTGGTTCGGTAAAAATTACCATGTTCCAACAGATCCTCTGAGGCATTACCCATTACAACGGGCGTCCCGCAATACAACAGCATCTCAAGATCATTAAAATTGTCACCAATTACCATAACCTCATCCGGTGAGATGTTGTTGAGACCCGCCAAGTGAGATACTCCATGTCCTTTTGAGGCGGGAAACGGGAGAATGTCGAGAAGAGTAAAATCAAGTTTGGGATAAATGGTAGGTAAAAATGTAACAGAAGCCCCAAGTTCTGCTCTCAATATCTTTTCCATTTCGGACATTGATCTGCATCCGCCTGAAAATGAAATATGAATGACGCTGTGATCGCAGATGGCCTCTTCCAGAGAGTGAACGTGATGAACAGCGTCGTGAGCCTCTTCGCCGTGCATTGATTCTGCCCACTGGATATACCTTTGCAACGGAATATTATCGTCAGAGATGCGGTCGTAAAATAGCGTGCCTTTTCCTATCGGATCAGCGCTGACCAGTGCATCTCCGTTATATTTCTTGCCTACGCGGACAACCTCACGCGCTGTTTCTGTTTCAAGCAGAGAAGCCTCTACCGTTTGTAATGAATCGGCATATTTGATCAAAGCTCCGTTGTGGGTGATAAGCGGAGCGTTAAGGCCGAGTTCGCGCCCGATGTGAAAAGCATCGCGAAACCTTCGCCCCGTTGCAATAGTGACAAGAACACCTTTTTCCTCGGCGGCCTTTATCGCAGAACGATTTTCTTCAGAGACCTCTCCCTTTGAATTTAATACAGTCCCGTCAAGGTCTAGTGCAAGGAGTTTTATCATTTATTGCAAACTGTGGGATCTTCGATATGAATTTAATATGTAACCCAGCAAGCCGTAAAGCCTGAAAATGAAGACAATGGAAAGCAGCAAGAGGACAAATATATCAACGGTGCCTGCTCTGTTTAGAAAGCGGTCCAGTCCGGCCACTTCGGCGGTTGTTGCCATAGTAATGGTTTGCTGCGTTTCAAAATACCAATATGGAAACACCGCAAGTGCGCTGGCCGCAAACATAGCGATCCATGCAGGATGACGAAGAAAAATACTGGCTCCAAAACTTAGCCCGGAAAGGCCAATGACAGCAAGGAGAAGGTCAGGATGCCTATCGGGGAAACAATATGGGCCGGAAAACGTTATCTTGCCTTGAGACTCATCATCTGCTTGCTCAGCATAATAAGCCTCACGTTCAAGGTCGGCCCTATGTGCGTACGAGAAATAGCTGACAATAGAAAACGCAAACGCCAGAAATGCCAATACTGTTATAAAATGGTGCTTTATATCAGACATACAAAAGCAAGAGATAATTTTATCTTACGTCATTGCCGATCATTTATGGAAAATTTTTAGTACCCGGCGAACTAAACAAATGGGAACGGCAGAATGTAAAAGCCTGCCAAAAGAATAATATTAAAATGGCGACAATATATACGTAATCAAGAGGGTTAGCGACCATCAACAACAGCAATTCGCTTACGGGAAGGTTCCCGTATATCCCAGGAGCGAAAGTAGTAACCATGCAAACCTTTATGATCGAGTGAACCAAAAATAATAAAGGTATCCCTGAAAGGATCGTGGCTAAAAGCGGCATTGATTTTCGCAATGCCAGAAAGCCGAGAAGGGAAAAGCAAACAACAGCGAGATTCAAGAAATATAGATGATTGTAGTTATCACCGGAAACCGAAAGTACTATATTACCGGCCTCGCTTGCCATGTTTTGCTGCGCTCGCTGGACATATTCGTTGTAAAGGACAAAATAGTCCATCGCCACGCTCAAAAGCGCAAGCACGACGACGATCGGACTAAATGCCTTTAGAATTGATGTCCTCCGTTCATCCATAAGATCAATGAAAACTATCAGCGGTTATGAGCTTCCATATATTCTTAGACACGGCTTTTAATATAAAGTTCCGTGAGATCATTGAGCATTTGCTTCGTTTTCGCGCTTTAGCTTTCTTTGTTCCTCAAGCCAGCGTTGATATACGGCTTTTCCTTTTTCAAATTCGGCGGCGGAGGCGTAGAAGTGATGCGATCCGTCGTTTTTGCCTACATCGAGGACGTAGAAGATATAGTTAGTTTTTGCTGGGTTAAGGGCTGCCTCTATTGAGCTGACGGAAACGGAAGCTATCGGGCCGGGCGGAATGCCGCCATGTTTGCGAGTGTTGTACGGAGAATTCGCTTCGATATCGCTTTTGTGGATGGTTCCGTCCCAGCGATTTTCCATCTTTGCTACGTAAACCACCGTTTGATCTATACCAAGCGGTATCTTCTTTTCTATGCGGTTATATATAACGGATGAAACTATCGGCCTTTCGCTTTCGACCGGAGATTCAGTCTCTATCAACGAGGCGATTGTCACTATTTCCAGCGGCGTTCGACCCAATTCTTTAGCGCGGGCGGCCCATTCCGGCTTCCATATCTTTTTGAATTGCTCGACCGTTGTTTTTATTATCTGCTCAGGCTTTGTTTCGGGCGGAAAATGATACGTGCTCGGGTACATATAGCCTTCCAGATTTCTCGCCTCAGGAGCGATGTCCTTTATCAGCGAAGTATCGTTCATCAAAAGCAATATCTGATCTTCAGTCATCGCGGGATCTTGTTGAAAATTTGCCGCAATGCGCTTTGCAATATCAAACCGCGTAAATCCTTCGGGAATGACAAAGCGAACCGTTCTGTCCTCGCCTTTTTCCAGCAATTTGAGCGCTTCCAGCGGAGTTATCGGCGACGGAAAACGATATTCTCCCGCCTGTATCTTTGATGCGTCGCCTATGGTGCGAAGATAGATCTTTACCGCGGTTCCACTACCAATGACGCCTCTCTGTCGCAACAGATCGATAACCGCCGAAGGACTTGTTCCTTTTTCGATGGTTATATAATCGTCTGCGCCTGAATGCACGCTCGGAGTTGTAAGTTCGCTGTACATCCAAAACACAAAACCGCCGACGGCGATAAGAAAAACGACGATGAGGAGGAAAAGGGCAATGAGAATGTTTCGCATTATTTGTGAATATTAGTAGAAATCTAACGGAAAAAAGGAATAGCGGCTATCTGTCAGTTATGAAACAGATGCCGCCAACTATCTTTGTTGAAAAGAACTACTCAGAGCCAAGTGCTTTTTCGATAGCTTCTATGACCTTCGGATCCTCAGGTTTTGTCTTTGGAGTAAAACGGGCGATGATCTTTCCATCTTTATCGGCCAGGAATTTCTCAAAATTCCAAGTGATGTCACCCTCAAATCCCGGGTTTGTTTCCTTATGTGTCAGGAAAGAATAGAAGGGATGCTGATCGGCTCCTTTTACTGATATCTTTGAGAACATCGGAAAGCTGACATTGTAATTCAACGTACAGAATTCCTTGATCTCCTCATCAGATCCGGGTTCCTGTCCCATGAAATTATTGGCAGGAAAGCCTAGCACGATAAAACCCTTGTCCTTATATTTATCATATATCTTCTGCAGGCCTTCATATTGAGGAGTGTTGCCGCAGCGGCTGGCGGTATTGACTATCATTACGACCTTGCCCTTATATGTTTCCAGCTTGACGTCCTTACCGTCAATGTCTTTCATCGTAAATTCGTACATAGATTCTTCACTTTGCGGCGTTACCGGCGACGGATCAAGAATGAAACCGTAGGCGTATGCTAAACCTACGACAGCACACAGGCCTAATGCCAAAACTCCACCTGTAATTTTTATGATCTTCATTGTTTCCCCCTTTTACTGATTCAGTTCGCGCGGATGACGCGGCCTTTGCTGCGGCTGCTGCTGATCGCCTTTATCGGATGTTTCCGTAAACAATTCTTTCAAAGCACCTACGCTCGACATCAACGAAGAAGTTTCTACCGGCATAAAGACAACTTTGCTGTTCTGTGTCCGAGCCATATCACGCAAAGATTCGATATATTTCTGTGTTATCAGATATTGAGCGGTTGCTTCCGGCCCGCCGAGTATCTTTGTTATATTCGCAATTGCCTGCGCTTCGGCATTAGCTGCTGTCAGCCTTGCCTGTGCGGCGCCTTCAGCGTCGAGTATCGCCGATTGCTTATTACCTTCTGAACGTGTCACGGCGGCCTGTTTCTCACCTTCGGCTCGTGTTATCGCAGCCTGTTTGTCGCCCTCAGCCTGAAGAATAAGAGCACGACGATTGCGTTCTGCCGTCATCTGTTTCTCCATTGTTATTCTTACGTCTTCCGGCGGATTGATGTTCTTTACGTCAACGCGGGTTACCTTTACGCCCCATTTGTCTGTGGCCTCGTCGAGGATAAGGCGAAGTTTTGCGTTTATCTGATCTCTCGAAGAAAGCGTGTGGTCAAGATCCATTTCGCCCATTACCGAACGCATACCCGTAATTGTCAGCTGGACAAGTCCACCGATCAGATCTGCAACCTCATAGACGGCCTTTGTCGGATCAGTGATCTGCCAATATACGACCGAGTCAACATTGATGGTTACGTTATCACGCGTGATCACAGGCTGAGGCGGCAGATCGATATATTGTTCGCGGAGGTCGATGGAGGTCAGTCCGGGCCTTACATTTGTCCAGTTAACGGACCGCGGAGCTTCAAAGAACGGCACGATTATATTCAATCCGCTCTGTGCTACTCGATGAAATCTTCCGAGCCTTTCTATCAGCAATACGCTTGACTGCGGCACGATCTTTACCGTCTTCCACGCCACAGTCAACAGGGCAATGCCCATGAATAATAAGAAAATAAAACCCAAACCGCCTAAGATCTCTCCCATTCTTTCCTCCAAAAGACGTTATTTGTTGTGAATTATAGCGTAAAACATGAAACTTTACTTGTCTGTTAAAAAAATAAGGTACTTATGAACCAAAAAAAGCGTGAAGACTTATTATAAAACTTTTTTTGTTTGGGTGACACGAAAAGAGGAAAATTTTCGCATTAGTTAATGAAAGGAATGGAACTTTAGTTTTACGGGTGTCGTAAGACTATCTTCCACGGGGAGTTTTTATAACGAAAGGAACGCACGGTCAGGTATATAGTAGTCATATCATTTATACCTCTCTAATACATACCTCAGATCTTCTTCAGATCAATAACCAGCAACAGAACTGAGCGGGCGTTCTTTTCTCCCCAACCTTTCACCGCAAAATGCTTTAATTCTCTTATTGGATTATAATTCTTCCGTTATGGGCGTAACCTTTTCTGATATAGAGTACGCGCGGGAGCGCGTTACTGGCATAGTTAACCGCACACCTTTGCTGCCTGATCGCATTTTGTCAGTTCGTATCGGCTGCGAAGCTTTTCTCAAAGCCGAATCGCTCCAGCGAGGCGGTTCTTTCAAATTGCGAGGAGCCTTTAACCGCATATCGCAGCTTACCGAGGAAGAGAGGGAACGCGGTGTTATTGCTGCCTCCGCAGGAAATCACGCTCAAGGCGTAGCTCTTGCGGCAAAGCTCAACGGTGTAAAGGCTACGATCGTTTTGCCGGAAACGGCGCCTCTGACAAAGGTTGTCGCGACCAGATCGCACGGAGCAAATGTGATACTTGCCGGGATGACGTTTGATGAGGCCGTAGATCATTCGCGTAAGCTGCAGGCGGAACACGGTTACACATACGTTCATGCATTTGATGACGATCTGGTAATTGCAGGACAGGGAACCATCGGCATGGAGATAGCCGAAGATCTTCCTAATGTTACCCACATTGTCGTGCCGATAGGCGGCGGGGGAATTATCTCCGGCATTGCCATAGCAGCAAAGCAGCTTATTCCGGGTGTAAAGGTCACCGGGGTTCAGGCAGAGAATGTCGCTCCCGTAAAAGAATCAATAAAAGCCGGAAAGCCCGTTGATATAACATATAAGCCGACAATTGCTGACGGTATTGCGATAAAACGCCCTGCCGAACGGACATTGGCTTTGATGAAGGACGTTGTCGATGATTTCGTCACTGTCAGCGAAGAAGAGATCGCCGAAGGCATTTATCATTGCGCTCAGAATGACCGGCTGGTCGTGGAAGGTGCCGGAGCGGCGGGTGTTGCTGCATTGCTTGCGGGGAAAGTTTCTCTAAAAGAAGATGATATTGTTTGTGCGGTTTTGTGCGGCGGCAATATCGACGGCAATGTTCTCGCGCGCGTTATCGAACAGGTTCTTGTCCGCAATGGACGCTACGTTATCTTCAAAGTGCTTGTCCCGGATCGCCCCGGTTCTCTCGCAAGAATGCTGGACATCATCGCCGATTGCCGCGCAAATGTCATCGAGGTCTATCACCAACGCGCGATCTGGCTTGCACCTATCGGCAGCGTCGGAATAGAAACCGTCCTCGAGGTCCGCGACGCCGAACACGCCGCCGAAGTAAAACAACAACTGGAAAACTCCGGTATTAAAGTAAACAGCGAACATCCCGGCAACTGGGAACTCTAAAAGGCCTTCCGGCTGGCCGACAACACGATAGGTATCAGAGGCAGAAACACGACCGGTAGGGAGTGTGTTTCCTGTTTCAGATCTGTCGTCATCAACGGCAGAAGAAACAGCCTTGCTACCGCGCGGGTTTCTGCCTTTTGCCGGTGACATCTCGAAAGAATCTTTTAGCCGCAGTTTCTGTGTCTTCTTTCTGTGCTTTCTGTGAAAAAGATCAAAAAATTATCTAGAACACTATTTAAGTTTGTTAAAGACCTAGTTGATCGCTGATGAGAGTATTAGTTTTATGCCCTCTTTATACGCCTCTTTTGTACCAATTTTAATGAACGACTTTATCTTATCAGCAACAGACGCTCCACCATGAACTACGGCAGGAGTTCTATTGAGAACTTCTAACCCTTTCATTGACAACTGCAATCCCATAAAAATGTCCCCATCTCCCGCGCTACTACTGTATCGGAAAAACCCTTCTGACTCTAGGAATTTCATTGTTCCTAACAGTGCATCCTTATCCCGGTAAGTGGGATTTTCGAAGAATTCGGATGCTCTCAAAATCGATTGCGTTGGAAAGGTGGCGTAAAGAGCATCAAGTATAGAAATAGTTAGCCTGTTAAATTCGTCAATATTCTCGCTCATATTGTTGTTATTCATGGGATCGGGTGAATTTGAGTGAATGTTACATTAAAACCATATTTGCTGCAATCGGCATTTTTCTGTGTATTTTGTGGTAAATGGCATCAGGCCGGAGGCAGCGGAGCGGAGTTCAACGGAACGGGAGCCAAAATCGGCGGAAGATGTGCTGTTTCTAGGCCGTAATCAGTTTTAGCACGGACGCGGCATTTATTTACTGGAAGATCACTTTTTGACGATTCGCGGGTGTCTATGCCATTCGTTCGTGGTATTTGCAGTGTCATTCGGGTGCCTTCCTAAGTGATCGAGGACTTTGTTTGAAAAAGAAAAGAGGCCGCCTTTTACAGACAGCCTCGCGTGCAGTTTTTATTAAAGCCGCGTCATTTGACGGAGCGTTTGATGTTTACGATCTTGCCCGGAAATGTGGCAAAGCCTTCTATTTCGATGGTTTCGTCACGCGAATCAGCATTCTTATTCCATTTTACGCGTGCGGCGCCGATGAATGTGCCTTCACCTTTGCCGGTTGCGGGATCGATCAGCAGTTCTATGACCGTAAAAGGATAATCGAGCGAACGATATCCCCATCTGATCTCCGGCAGCTCAGTGCGGCGGACGAACGCGGCGATGATCCGCTCTTTTCCGTCAACGGTCTTTGTGCGGACGACGTTTAGCTTGTCGCCGAGCCTTCCGCTTAAGATGAACGTGCCAAGATCAAGGTCGCGCATCGATTCGACAAGATCGGTCTGGCCTTTATCCTGCAAAATCCCGATCAGGCGGTCTGACTCCGTGTCAGAGGTCTTAGAATTTATATTCAATGTGAAATTTCTGGTAACGGTACGTGTTGACGTCCCCGTTCCGAAACTGATTATCGTACCGGTATATGTTTCCGTCTGTGCGTTTGCAACAATGGCAGATCCGCCGATCGTCAAAAGCAATCCAAGCAAACCTGAGAAGATCTTTGATGAAAAATATCTCATTTCTTTTACCTCCTTATTAAGATCAGTAAGTTTTAATGATCTCACTATAAAATTTAGATGCACCGGCGGGTTATGGGGTTTCACGGATTGTAAGAGTTTTGATGTGACGGAACGTGACCACCGTAATATAAAAAGCTGTTTGAGCGAAATACGGTAAAGAAAGAGACAAATATAGCCGGAAAGCGGGTCAAGCTCAGATGATCTTGAACGGGCGTTTCCGGCCTTTTACTATTTGCGTGTCAGGTCTTCGTTGTAAAGCTCGCGATATACGCGATAGTTGTTCATTACCTTGAAAACGTAATTCTTTGTTTCTGCAAAACCAACCTCGGCGGCAAAGATGCCTGCTTCGTGGGGCTTTGTGCGGTTGAGCCAGCGTTCGGCGTTGTCCTCGCCTGCGTTATAGCTTGCCGCGACCGGTTCATACATATTGTCGAACTGCTTTTTCAGTTCGCGGATGTAGATAGAACCGATGGCGACGTTGGTTTCAGGATCATAAAGATCGTCAGGCTGTAGATTTTTATAACCGGCCTCGTCCTTATATTTTATTGCGGTGTCAAAGACCAGCTGGATCAGCCCTCTGGCACCGGCGGGCGATTTTGCCCGTGCGCGGAAACTGCTTTCCTGCTTCATTATCGCGAGGACAAAACGC
Organism: Acidobacteriota bacterium; assembly: GCA_019639215.1. Classification (GTDB taxonomy): domain Bacteria; phylum Acidobacteriota; class Blastocatellia; order Pyrinomonadales; family Pyrinomonadaceae; genus OLB17. Next base: position 9,037 of record JAHBSH010000045.1, on the reverse strand, counting down.
GGATCGATACCGTTTTTCCTTGCGTGCTTCAAAACCGGAGCCTGAAACATTATCGGATATTCGGTGTAATGATTCCGCGTAACGCTGGCGGTCTTTACCACACCCGAACCTTTTGTTCGTTCCGCCGCAAGGCCGCCAAAAAATGACGTGAAGGTGTTTGGAATAGAATCGAACACGGCGTTTGCCTCGGCGTTCTTGCCCTGTTTTTCCAGAGCGAGAGCTTTTAGATATTTAGCCTCGTCAGCAGAAGTCATCGAACCGCGAAAGCTGCCGACACGCAAAAGCCTGTCCGCCGCCGCAACTGCATTTGCCCAGCGTTCGCGATAGATCTCCATGCGGACGTTTGCCTGCAGAGCGTTTGCTTCGGCGGACTTGCCGCTGAATTTTATCGCCGTTCGGTTTACCCAATCCGACGCTTTGTCATACTCTCCGGCCTCGCGGTACGCGTCTATGATGTTCAGATGCGCTGATTCTATCCTTTCGCCTTCCGGGAACATCACTACATACTGCTCATAGGTTTTTGCAGCTTCGATATTCTTTCCGGCCCTGACGTAGCTCGCGCCTTTGAACGCCAGGCCTTCGCGGCCGTCCTTCGTCATGGCGTGATCTTTCAAAAGACGGTCGAACCAATCAACTGCCTTCAGATATTCACGCTCCCACATATAGGAACGAGCCGTTCCGAATAAAGCTCCGGGAATGCCTGTGTCTTCCGGATAGTTTTCCATTACGATCGCCCAATGCTCGCGTGCCTGCGGAAACATCCTGTTCGCCATATATGCGTTCGCCCGCGAAATATGTTCCGTCGCCGCAAGAACCGGCAGTTTGCCGTCCTTGCGTTCGATCCTGTCAGAATCTATCGCACGCCGAAGCGCAGCATCAGAACCTTGTGAAAGAACAGGCGTTAAAGAAAATAGCGAAACGGCGACGATGAGGACAAATTTTTTCATAGTGTAACCAAAGCAGGCAGGCTGACAGTAGTTTCAGCTTAACCGATTGTTAGACGGCGGGGCAATTCGCAAAGTTGTAAGCTGTTATTGGCGTGAGCGATATCTTAGATCACATTTTTGATATCCGATCACCACGATCTACAATTCCCGCTGCGATCTTAATGAGCCGACATCTTCGAAAAAGCATTGACGACGACTACTCCGGCGACGATAAGACATAAGCCGACGATGCCGGCGAGATCAGGAACTTGCTTGAATACTATTGCACCGACTAAGGTGATCAGAACAATTCCGATACCCGACCAAATGGCATAGGCAACACCGACAGGAATCGCATTTAAGGTCAGGCTCAAGAAGTAAAATGCGGTCAAATATCCGAGAACAGTAATAATGCTTGGAACAAGGCGCGTAAATTGCTCAGAATTCTTTAACGACGTTGTAGCGATCGTCTCAAAAATGATCGCGATAAAAAGGAAAATATAGTATTTCATAATAAAGGGAGTTTAGCGCCGTATAGCTCCTATTTCACGTGCCCTACGGGGCGTGTGCGGACCTTGACATTCCGGGATTTGGCTGAGCAACACTCATTTCTAGACATTTAAAAGAAGTCAGAAACCTTGAGTTAGATAAGCTGCAAGTCGTGAACAATTCTCAGGTGCACCCGAACTGACACTTTCCGAGGTGCGTGATAAAATCAGACTGAATTTTACGTTTATCCGAGGTGAATTTTAATGAAGCTCTCTATCAACGGAGCAACAACGATGACCGCAGACCTTGAGACCGACATCCGCTCGGCTGCGGCTGCGGGTTTTGAACTTGTCGAACTGCGTTCAAATAAACTTTATGACTATCTGGAAACGCATTCGGTCGATGATCTGAAAAACTTGCTGGCGGAAACAGGCGTCGGCGTTCTTTCTATCAACACGCTCGAACATATAACATGGCGGTCTGATGAAGATTATGCCGAAATCAAGGCAGAATGTGCAAAGCTTTCGGAAATAGCCGCCGCGATAGATTGCCCGTATGTGCTTTCTGTCCCCGGAGCTTTGCGGCAAGGCCCAAAGACCGACGACGAAACAATAGAAGAATCTGTCCGCGTGCTGAATGAACTTGCGGACATTGCGGAACCTTTTGGGATAAAGCTCGGGTTTGAATTTTTAGGCGAAGCAGGGAACTCCGTGCAGACGCTTGATCTGGGAAGCAGGATCGTGGATCTGGTCGGCCGCGAAAGCGTAGGGAATGTGATAGATACTTATCATTTCTATGCGGGAAACTCTTCATTTGAAGCATTGGCCGCACTCGACCCCAAAAAACTGTTCATCTTTCATATAAACGACGCCGAAGACCTGCCGAAAGATCAGTTGAACGATTCTAAAAGACTCTATCCCGGCCTCGGCATTTTGCCGATAAAAGAAATAAAGCAGCACCTCGATGATATCGGCTATGACGGCCCGGCGAGCATCGAGATATTCCGGCCTGAATACTGGGAAAAAGATCCGTATGCCGTGGCAAAAGAAGCAAAAGAACATACGGAAAAGATGCTTGCATAAGCCCGATACGTTTCCGGTGGAAGCGGTAATAATATTTGATTTAACCGCAGAGAAACAGAGACGCAGAGACTAAATTTAAGAAACAATTATTTCTCTGTGCCTCAGCGTCTCTGCGGTGGATAATGTATGGAAAAAGTAAAAATAGGCATAATCGGCACGGGTTACATCGGCAATGTCCACGGACGCATTTATTCGCGTGACGAAAGAGCAGAGGTTGCCGCACTTTATGACATTGTTCCCGAAAAAGCGGAACAAACGGCAAAAAGCATCGGCGGAAAGGTCTGCGGTTCGCGTGAAGAACTCCTCGAAAATTGTGACGCCGTTCTGGTCTGCACACCGAATAAGACACACAAAGAGATAGCCCTCCACGCTATCGCGGAAGGAAAACACGTTTTTTGCGAAAAACCTTTCTCGATCGGCATTGAGAACGCAAGGGAATTAAAAGAGGCGGCGGAAAACGGCAAAGGCGTCTTTCAGGTAGGACACAACAGACGCTTTGCTCCTGTTTATGCGACGCTGAAAGAACTTTTACAACAGGACAAAGCTCATTCCGCTCATATAAAAATGAACCGCGGCGAGCTGAAAAATCCTGTCTGGACAGGCGACGTCAACGTAACCGGCGGATTTCTTTACGAAACCACGATCCATCTGTTTGATATGATCCGGTTCCAGTTCGGCGAGATCGAAGAGCTTGTCGCTTACGGGTCGCAGCATGAATATCCTGAACTCGACGAGTTCTCTATCATCCTCAAATTCAAGAACGGTTTCCATTGCACCTTTGCTTCGTCATCAGATGCAAGCTGGCACTTTCCTTTTGAACGCATCGAGGTCTTTTGTCACCACAGAACGATAATGACGGAGGAAATGGAAAGGCTGCTTGATTCGAGGGGAATGGATGCGAATTTTGAGACGCTTTCGTTTCACATGGTTGAAAAAGAGGAACGCTGGGGCTATGTTCAGGAAGACCGTGCTTTTATTGATGCGATCCTGAACGGCAGCCAACCGCCCGTGACCGCAGATGACGGTTTTAAGTCGGTTGAACTTGTCGAATCCGTCTATCAGGCGATAAAGACCGGCGAAAAGATCAGATTTTGATAAAGAGTATCGAAATTTGAACTTTTACATAGTATTATGCGTTAAGGCTTTGGAAGTATGAAAATGACGGGACAAAGCCTTGCTACTCTTATGATCCAGTGTCAGAACTGCGGAAGATCAAATACGGAAGAAAGCCATTTCTGTAGATTTTGCGGCCAAAAGATGGCGGTGCGTGCTGAGCAGAATTATGACTTTCAGCCGCCGCGTCCTTATGCCTGGAAAACTGACGAATATCAGACAAAAGCAGGAGCACGGATAAAGCCACCGGAACAGCAACCAAAGACGCAACCATTGGTCACGCCGCATCAACAGTATGCCCCGTTGCAGCAGAGCTTTCACGGTGCAAATCAAATGGCAAGCAACTATCGCTGCCCATATTGCGGAACCGGATATTTGCCTGTAATGGAAAGAAGGATTTCGACGGCGGGTTGGATTACCTTTGCACTGCTGCTCGTTTTTACTTTTATTTTCTTTTGGATCGGATTGCTGATCAAGGAGAACGTGCCAATTTGCCCCGTCTGCCGGAGACAAGTGGCTTGACCTATCTGTAATAATACCCTTTAGGATGTTCTATCCTGACCTCTTTATTTGAAGAAACAACCTCTACTTTGTAATAGCCCTTTTTCATATTTGTCGTGAGATAGGAAAGCAGGAATTGTCTTGTCAAAAGCACATTCAGCTGCTTGAAAAAGGGATCAAAGCTAACTGGCGAATAATTTCCCTGGAAAAAAGCTCGCCCTCCGGTCTCTTCGGATAATCGCAGCAATGAACTTTGTCCGTTTAGAATATTCATCGAATTCCCTGACTCTGTATAGACCGTGCTGCTGTAAAAGGAAAAAACCGAAACGCTTCGTCTTTGAGCTCTCAATATCGCCCGGTTAAGATCCGTACTCATTGACGGGGAAGCTCCTTCACCGCCTTCCGACAGATCAAGCCCGTCAGAAACCATAAGAACCGCGCGTCGCCCAGCCGGAAGGGCGTCAAAGCGATTAAGGGCATCAACAAGGCTGTCATATGGGCTTCGCGGCGACAGCGAACTGCTTGACGCGACCATTCGCAACGATCTTGCCGCTTTATCAAGATCATCAGTGAACTTTTGCCTGATGTCCATGGAACCGGCACGAAGGTATGCGACCATTACTCGCGAACCTTTCGGCAGACCTCTTATAAATGCCGCGATGTCCCGAAGCTGAAGATTGAACTCAGACGTGACGTCATCCTGTATCAGGATTGCCAATGCCAGCGGAGCATCGACGACACTTCGTATCGACAATATTGTCTGTTCCTCTTTATTTTCCAATACAGTAAGGGAATCGACCTGAAGCATCTCGCCGGGAGCACCTTGTCTTAGTTCATCCTTAGTATATATAGATATTGGTATCGAAACCGTTCGGACGCGCTCCTGCTTCTGGGCATTTACTATCAGAGGTAAACCCAAGAGTATGGATACAAGAACGAAGGTTGCCAAGTTGCGTTTCATATATGTCACGCGAGGAGAAACGATCTTTGTAATGTTAATATAATTTAGAGGAATTAGTAAGTAGTTTGATGCTCAAAGATTGAAATAGGTTTCCGCACTCTGTAAAGTTAACATCAAAAGCATGAGCGAACTGCCCGCAAAACATGACATAACAAAACGGGATCTAGCACGCGGACGCAATCTGAAAGCAGCCGCAATAGCTTCTCCAATTGTATTAACAGCCGTTCCGGCGGCCGTTACAGCTGTACTTTTCTTCTTTTTTGCGACATCGCCTCCGGTTGCCGCCAGTATCCTGTTTCTGGGAATGATAATAACGGCCCTTGGCCTGGTAAAAGGCGGCCTGTTAGCCGGTCTTTTCGCCTATAAACATTCAAACTGGAAACAGGAAATGCGTGAAAAGATCGCAATTGACGGCATTAAAGCAAGCGAGATCGATTGGTTTCGTAAAGAATTAAGCCAGCACGAAAAAAGAGCCTTACGCGATATTGAGCGAACCGACCTTTTGCTAGGTGACGCATATCGTGAAACTCTGGCATCGCGCCTGACCGCAACGCGTATCATGCGGTCCTCTCGTAAAGAGGTCCAGCTGACCAAACGGCGCAAGAATAAGATACGGCAGCTACAAGCTGAAAACGCTGAGAAGTTTCTGGCCGAAATAGATAAAGATGAGCAAAAATTGAACTCTATCGGAGAAGAGGCTAAATCGATGCTGGCTGAAGCTGAATCAAGGCTTCAAATGATCGAGGCGGCGGCTTTAAGAGGTGGCGGTGTCGCTAATTCCGAACTTGCTCTGAAACGCCTAAATGAACACGCGGCTTCGCTCCCGCTTGCGCTGGAAGAGGCAAAAATGGCGGAAACGATCTTAAAAGAATTCGAAGAGAAAGAAGAAGCGGAAAAGGCGGGGCAATGAAAAGTGAAAGGAACCGCAACGACCGTTTCGAACGACTGAATTGAACCTGTTTTCAACAGGTGGGTGGCCTTCGGCTCCCGAAAGAACCATTCCTTCATCTCCGGCAATTCCCACGTAGGGAACCGCACTGAATCAGGCGTCAGCCTCCCTCAATTCGAGTGTTGGCTCAATTATTATGTGCTCGGTAACAAATCCCGCAGTCGAGCCTTTCACGGTCTTTACTATAACACTTCGCGATGTAAAAGAGAATCTGATCTTGGGTGAAAGATAAAGCAGGAATTTACATTGACTGGTCGGTCTCAAGTTCCTGGGGAGTTATGTCCTTGTGTTTTAGAACACGATCTAAAAGCTCAGTACATTCTGCGCTTCTGGATGCCAACTGGGCGTCAACCTGTTTCTGCTGTCCTATAAGCTGATGATACTCGTCCGCGACATGCAGAGCCGCCAGGATAGCTACCTTAAGAGAATCTACGGTCATCGTGCCTGACGATATCTCGCGCATTTTGCGGTCAACGTAATCAGCAAGGTGGTGAATATATTCATTATCGCCGTCAGACCTGATGGAATATGTTTGGTTGTATATCTCCACACGGACGGTCTGCTCAACCTGATCGTTATTTCCCCTTGAATTGGCCATTTACTGAAGCCTCCCGACCGCTTCGGCAACTTCGGAATCAATTATGGTCATTGCATCAAGCATCGCTTCAACCTTTAGCTGAATGGCATCGCGTTCGGTCATAAGGCCTTCAACCTTTTCCTCAAGGTGCTGCTTTTCTGCTTCGAGTGACAGAGTTTTGCGCTTAAGTTCAGAGAGTTCTTTCTCGACCTTCTCATTCTCTTCCCGCAATTTCTTCGCAAACTCGATCGTAAGGTAAATCTTATCCTCGAGATGCGAGAATTTCTCCATTCCCGTCAGACCGTTCATCCGATTGTCTCCATTAGTATCTGCGATAACAAAACCGTGTGTGAAAGATTATGTAAATTTTCCATTAAAACTTCAAGTAAGTTCGAGGAGTTTCCTATGTTTTAGGCGAAATATCAAGTACAGCTTTAAGTTTTTCCAGAATATTGGCAAAAGCACTGTCAACTTCTTCGTCCGTAAGCGTTCTGTCTTCCGAGCGAAATTCAAGGCGAACGGTCAGGGAACGCTCTCCTGCCTGTTCTCCTTTGGCCTCATAAAGATCGACGTATTTCACATCACGGAAGGCGGTCTGCTCGGCGGCCGCGACAGTATTTCGCACCTGATCAAAGGTCACCGTGTTCGTGACCAAAAGCGTAAGGTCGCGTAAGACCGAAGGATACTTCGGTAAAGCGCTGTAAGATACTGGTTGCGGCCCTTTTTCAAGCACCGCTTGTAGATCGATCTCGCCAACATATATGGGTTGCTTAAACTTATAATTGGCGGCGATTTCCTCAGATAATCTGCCGATGCTGCCAATGATCTTGTTATCTATTGCAATTGCGGCGGATTGCCCCGGAACCATATGGCGGACATTCAAAGCAGAAAACTCTGCGTTTGCAGCACCAAGTGCCTCAAGAGCGGATTCCAACGAGCCTTTTATGTCGTAAAAATCGGTCTGTCTTACGGGCAGGCTTCTGTCCTCATTCATTTCGCCGCCGGTCACTATCAAGCCGAGCGTCTCCCGTTCAAGAGGAAGTTCACCCTCTGATCCTGAATGGGCAAAGACCTTCCCCAGTTCAAAGAGCTTTATACTTCGCCGCTGATGATTAAGATTTAGCCGGACGGCGTCCAAAAGGCCGGGAAGAAGCGTCGGACGCATTCTGACGGCACCTTCTATTACAGAATCCCGCAGTTCTATACGCCCGGTATCGTTAAATTCCGGAACGCTGTCATAACTATCGTCATGTTTGGTATCAATAAAGCTGTAAGTGATCGCTTCATCAAAACCTAACCCGGAAAGTGCTCTTCGCAGGGCCTTCTTGCGTCCCTCGGCGGGCTGATACTCACCTGCACCGTAAGCAGGCGGCAATTCGTCGGCTATTTTTTCGTAGCCGTAATGACGCGCTATCTCTTCGACCAGGTCTTCCTCGATGGCAATATCATGGCGCCATGAAGGAGATTTATATACGACCGATCCATCCTCAGCCGTATCAGAAGCGATACCAAGCCTTTCGAGGATGTCATCACATTGTTCAGAGGCAACTTCAAGCCCGGTGAGACGCTTTACTGCGCCTGATATATCGCGGGAATTGATCACATTTGCCTGAAAGTGATTTGGATAAATGTCAATGATGTCCGCCGCTTCGCCTCCGGCAAGCTGCAATATCAAATCGGTAGCACGGTCGGAGGCGTTGATCACATTTTCAATATCAACACCGCGTTCAAAGCGATAACTTGCCTCCGTCGCAAGATTTAACTTGCGTGATGTCTGGCGGATGCTTTCGCGTTTAAAATAGGCAACCTCGAGCAGCACATTTGTAGTTGACTCTGTTATTCCGCTGTCAAAACCGCCCATTACACCGGCGACGGCAATCGGTTTTTCTCCATCACAGATGGCAAGCATCGTTTCATCAAGGTTTCTCTCGACCTCATCAAGAGTCTTGATCGATTCGCCTGTTTTGGCTGTTCTGACAACAATTCGATGTTCTTTCAGTTTGTCCAGGTCGAATGCGTGCATCGGCTGCCCAAGCTCTAGCATTACATAGTTTGTAATATCGGCAACGTTATTTATAGATCTTTCGCCCAATGCCTCCAGCCTTTTCACAAGCCATTCAGGCGACGGGCCGATCTTTACGTTCCTTATTATCCGCGCGGTAAACCGGGAGCAAAGCTCAGGTGCCTCAATACGAACGATCTCAGGCGCAAGAACAGCAGGGAACGGCACCGCATCGGTCTCAACCTCAGTTTCCGACAAATCCGCATCAGCCTCGCCGCGTCTTCGCGTCTCTGCGGTCAGAGGTTTCCCAGTTATGACACCGAGTTCGCGGGCAACGCCAAGATGCGAGAGGCAATCCGGCCTGTTCGACGTAAGATCAATATCCAAAATAAGGTCGTCGCCATGCGGTTCGATACCTTCGACCGCCAATCCGACAC
>JAHBSH010000044.1 GCA_019639215.1 Acidobacteriota bacterium | reverse complement strand
AGAATAGTTAGCCACGAATTACACGAATAGCACGAATTTGACCGAATGAAAATCTGAACGTTGTGAATTCTGCTATGTAAATAGTGTAAAAGAACCCGGTCGCTATCGCTCTCGGTTCTGACTTTTTTGCAACTTTGCGTTAGAATCGCATCATATGCGACCGCAATTAAAAAGATTCATCGAGCAGATGGAAGAAAATTCCATTGCCATCATTCCGGCTGCTCACGAGGTTACGCGCAGCTATGACACGGAATTCAAATTCCGTCAGGATTCGGATTTTTGGTATCTAACCGGATTTCCTGAACCTGATGCCGTTGCTGTCATCGATCCGCAGAATAAAAAGGCGCCTTACACGCTTTATGTACGTCCGCGTGATCCAATGATGGAGACGTGGTTCGGACGCCGTGCCGGAGTAGAAGGCGCCGTGAAGAAATATAAAGCGGACAAGGCATTTTCTATTGAAAAATTTGAAAATGATATGCCAAAGCTTTTGCATGGGCGTGACGTTCTATACTACCGCTTTGCCTCTGATAACGCTCTTGATCAGCAGATACTTAAATATCTGTCAGGCCAGCGGGTTCGTAGGATAAAGACGCCTTATCCGCCGCACACCATCATTGACCCGACCATCATAACGGGTGAGATGCGGCTGCATAAGACAGCCGACGAGGTCGAGCTTATGAAAATAGCAGGTCAGATCTCAGCCGAGGCTCATATCCATGCGATGAAAAAGGTCAAACCCGGAATGAATGAGGCTCAGGTCGAATCATTGATGGAAGCCTTTATGAGAGATAAAGGAGCAAGCGGTGTTTCGTATAACTCCATCATCGGCGGCGGTGATAATGCGACGATACTCCATTACGTTGAGAATAACGCTGTGCTAAAGGATGGCGATCTTCTTTTGATCGATGCAGGTGCGGAATATCAGCTCTATGCCGGAGATATCACACGTACCTTTCCCGTAAATGGAAAGTTCACACAGGCACAGCGTGAGGTCTATGATGTTGTGCTCGACGTTCTCTTGAAGTGTACAGAATATACACGTCCGGGAAATACGGTCATGGGCCGTCAGAATCTTTCCATCGAGCTGCTAACGGAAGGCATGTTAAAACTCGGACTGCTAAAAGGAAAGGCAGAGGATCTGATAAAGAAAAAGGCGTATATGAAATACTATATGCACGGGGTAGGACACTATATTGGGCTTGATGTTCACGATGCCGGGCGTTATTTTACCGATCAAGGTTCCAAAAACTCACGGCCTTTTGCTCCGGGAATGGCCCTGACCGTTGAACCCGGGCTTTATATTCCGGCTAATGACAAGTCGGCTCCAGCTAAGTATCGCGGCATAGGTATTCGTATAGAGGATGATGTCATAGTTACGGAGAACGGAAATATCAATCTGACGGACAAGGTTCCAAAGGATCCTGAAGAGATCGAGGCTTTGATGCAAAAACGCTCTCGTAAATAAAAAAGGCAATTATGCTGACCGACGAAATTATCAAGAACATTCCTGCTCTGTTTGCGACGTTATTTGTCGCGATTCTTTTCATTCAGTCGGGTTTGGACAAGGTATTTGACTGGAAGGGAAACCTTGAATGGCTAACGGGACATTTTTCAAAGTCGATACTTAACGGCACCGTGCCATTGATGCTTCCGGTCATTACGCTGATGGAGGTAATGACCGGAATACTAGCCGCTGCCGGTATTCCTTATTTTCTTCTGACCGGGTCAACATTGATCATCTTTTATTCTGCAGTTGTCGGCTGTGCCAGCCTTACCGCATTATTTTTTGGACAGAGAGTAGCTAAGGATTATCCCGGAGCTGCTGTTCTAGTGCCATATTTCCTCCTTCTACTCGCACTGCTTTATCTAACGCTTCCAGGTCGTTGAACACATACATTTGCTAAGGATCAACTATTTTTTCGGCAAAACTAGCTTCCTGTTCACGTCACATTATTCTGGAACTTTTGTAGTATTTAGTGTTTAAATACGCCAAATTTAGTGTAGTATATCGGTTGCTCTAAATTCGCAGAGGTTGATTTTCCTAGAACTAACTAATAACACTTGGCCCCCAAGCCCAAGGAGAAATGAAAAGTGTTTTATAGATACGTGCCCACTCTTTTGATCTTTTTATTGGTATTTGCTGTTCTTTTAAATACGGCGACACCCGTTTCAGCCCACGATATTCCTAAAACCCGCAATGGTCAATCAAAGGAATCTGATGTAAGTGAGCATTGGCGCACAGATTTCGGATTTCCCGGTTTTGACGAATTGAACGTTGATCTTCAGCGTCATTATAAAAAATTTGACAATCGTGAAAACCTGGCTCTTTCAGGTTTGGCTTATCAAAAGTTGATGGTGACCGACGGCCATCTTACCGGTTCGTGGTCACCTCCATTCTCGTTGCCGCTGGTGCCAATTCACGTGATGCTGCAGATCAACGGTACTGTTCTTATGTGGGACTCCGTCGGGGACAATCCTGCCGAAGACTATCCCACTCCTCAGCATAATTGGACGAGAGCTTCTATATGGGATCCGTCATCCAACCTCGTATCCAATATGGACAACACGACCACGGGCTACAATATGTTTTGTGCCGGTCATGCTCATCTACCTGACGGACGTGCATTTCTAGCAGGCGGAAATCTGAACGAGGATCTTCACGGAACAAAAACAACACATATTTTTGATCCTGTTACGAATGTATGGACACTCGGCCCGATGATGACCTATGCCCGTTGGTATCCGTCAGTAACGCCGCTTGCAAATGGTGAAATGCTGATAACAGCGGGATCTTCTACTAACGGCGGAGCTTCAAAGCACGAAGTATATACGACCGAAGGAACGATAAGGCAACTAAGCTCATTGACCTACAATCTTCCGATCTATCCCTGGGTACAAGCTGCCCCTAACGGTAAGGCATTGGTACTGGGTACCAATGCGTCCATGTACTACATAAATACAGAGGGAACGGGATCGCGTCAGTCAGCAGGATCGCGAGACAGCCTTTCCCGTACCTACGGCTCCTATGCGATGTACGATATTGGAAAGGTAGTTGCGAGCGGTGGAGCCAGTTCTTCTAAGACGGCAGTAGTTATCGACTTTACAAATCCGAACGCCAATCCGGTTGCAACACCTACGTCGAACATGCATTTTGGACGGCGCCAGCACAATCTAACCGCTCTACCGGATGGGACGGTGCTTGCGACCGGCGGTAATTCAAGCGGCACCAACCTCATAAATATGAACACCAATGTCTATGACGCCGAACTGTGGGATCCTGCAACAGGCCAATGGACAGTGCTAAAACGTGCGGAAAAAAGGCGCCAATATCACTCGACCGCATTGCTTCTGCCGGATGGCAGGGTTTTCACAGGCGGCGGTGGTATATGCGGTGATTGTCACAATCTTGGTTATCTTGAAAAGAATTTTGAGATCTTTACTCCGCCATACCTTTATGATTCTGACGGTTCGGGGGCAATGGCAGCCCGTCCTGCGATCACGTATGCGCCGGATGCTGTTGCTTATGCTGAGGAATTCATGGTGGAGACGCCCATCCCAAACAACATCTCTCAGGCTGTATTGATGCGCATGTCATCGGTTACGCATTCTGTTGATTTTGAACAGCGTCGCGTTCCTATGACGTTCACTAGAACTGCTTCGGGTATAAACGCAAATGCGCCGGCAAATGCCAACATTGCTCCTCCCGGATTTTATATGTTGTTTCTTATAGACAACGCAGGGGTTCCTTCGATAGCCAAGATAATGCAGATCGCCGAAGGCGAGCAGCCCGGAGCTCCTATGATCATTGCATCATCGGGAGGCGAAGGAACGGCGGAGCTTGAATGGATACCTGTGCCCGGAGCAACCGGCTATATTGTCAAATACGGAACATCTCCCGGAGTCTATACCGGTTCCGTCAACGTTACGGGCACTCAGACCTCCATCAGCGGCCTTACGCATTGGCGGTATTATTTCTCTATCGTGGCAACGGGTCCTGACTGGACCGGTACGGATTCTGAAGAGGTTGGTATATTGACAAATGTCGGACCGACGTCAGCGGGTCTAACCGTTTCTGGTCGCGTTCTTACAGCTGCGGGATATGGAATTCCCAATGTTCGATTGACAATTATCGGTGCAAATGGTGAAGTGCAGAGGACAGTGATGACCAATGGATTTGGATATTATCAGTTTCATGATGTTCCGGCCGGGCAGGACTATTCTATAAGTGCATCTGCAAGATCACATCGATTTGTGGAGCCGACACGGTTCATCAGAGGCGATGACAACCTGACCGATGTTGATTTCGTTAGCGTTCAATAAATAGCTTTCACAGATGATAAAAAGAGGCGGGTCAATGATCCGCCTCTTCTATTTTTAAACTGACCTTGTAAGCCGAACGGTCGAACTCGACATTGTTTTTTGGGTAAGGATCCAATTTAATGAGAGAAACTGTTCCGCCTTCAAATTTGACCGTGCTGTTAGGGCCGTTCGTGTCCATTTCAAGTGTCACGGGTTCATCGTCAGAAAAAGAAAGCTCGATCTTCAGACGAGCATTGCCAGCCCAGAAACAATCAACGCCTTCAGGACATCTGGAATCTTCTGTTACCTCAAGAAACTTTACTTTTGTTACCCGTTTACCTGAAAAGTCGACTTCTTTGCCAATACCGACAACAAATGACTTTTCATCCTGAGCGTTGACAGTCATATTTGCTCCCGCGATGATCGTGAAGATCAATAATGATAAACAGAATGCCTTCATAAAACTAATACCTCACCGGCATCAAGCCAGACATTTCATTAGAAGAAGACAGGCTGCAACGGGTTGCGTCAAAAACTCTTTGGCAGCCTAACCTGAAACGGCATCAGCCGAGTTCATCTTTTCAATGATCGCGGTTGCGAACTCAGATGTCTTCGCATTTCCGCCAAGGTCGCGGGTCAGATCAGTTCCTTCTGCAAAGACCTCCAGCATAGCCTTTTCAGCCTTGTCGGCAGCGGAGTTCTCGCCGATATGGCGGAGCATCATAATGCCCGACATCAATATCGCTGTTGGGTTTGCAATGCCTTGACCGGCAATGTCGGGAGCCGAGCCGTGAACCGCTTCGAAAACCGCGCCTTGTTCGCCGATGTTCGCTCCCGGTGCCAGGCCAAGTCCGCCTATCAATCCGGCACAAAGGTCGGAAAGAATATCACCGTAAAGATTTTCCATTACAAGAACGTCAAATTGTTCGGGCCGCATCACAAGCTGCATACAGCAGTTGTCAATGATCTTGTCATCCTTTTCCAAGTCGGCATATTCCTGTCCGACATTCTCAAAGCACTGAAGGAAAAGACCGTCTGACAGCTTCATGATGTTAGCCTTGTGAACGGCTGTAACTTTTTTCCGGCCGTTGTCTCGGGCAAAATCAAAGGCGTATTTGACGATACGGTTAGAGGCGCGTTCCGTTATCACTTTCAAACTTTCGACCACGCCGGGAATGACGACGTGTTCGATACCGGAATAAAGTCCTTCGGTATTTTCGCGGACGATGACGAGGTCAAGTTCTGGGTATCGGCAGGGAACATTTGGCAGAGCCTTCACCGGACGGACGTTCGCATACAGATCCAACGCCTTGCGAAGCCCGACGTTTACCGATGTAAAGCCTTTGCCGACAGGCGTCATTATCGGCCCTTTTAGGGCGACCTTGTTACGCTTTATCGACTCAATTGCCTCAGGCGGCAGCGTTGTGCCGTATTTTTCCTGAGCTTGGGCACCCAAAATATGAGTTTCCCATTGGATCTCAACTCCGGTTGCTTCGAGTACTCTAACGGTCGCTGCGGTTATCTCCGGTCCAATGCCGTCACCGGGAATTAGGGTTATGGTGTGTTTCATAAATTCAATACTGGCCTACACTATCTTATAATAATCTTTTTGATTTATGAATGTTCTGATAATAGGCGGCGGTGTTATAGCATTAAGCGTTGCCCGTGAACTAAAAAAACGTGGGATAAAACGTGTCACCATTTTGGAAAAAGGTGCGTTGGGCCGTGAGGCTTCCTTTGCAGCTGCGGGAATGCTTGCCCCTAATGCCGAATCAAATGGAACCGGAAGATTCTATGAATTTTGCGCTGCTTCCAACAGGCTTTTTCCGGCTCTTGCGGATGAGTTGTTAGAGGAAACGGGTGTAAATATTGAACTTGATCTAACCGGCACGCTTTTCGTCGGAGCTACCGATGAGGACGAGGCTGAGATAGACGAAAGATATTCGGTTCAGAAAAATGCGGGGATAAATGTTGCCCGGCTTACCGGAAGGGAAGTAAGGGAACTTGAAAAAAATGTTTCCGGCGATATCAGAAAAGGCCTTCTTTATCCTGATGACGGACAGGTAGAGAACAGAAAGCTTGTCGCCGCTCTGCGGAGCTCTGCCGAATTAAATAACATCATTATCAGGGAAAACAAGTGTGTCGAAAGGCTGATCATCGAGGACGGTGTCATCACAGGGGCTGTGTCACGGGAAGAAGTGTTTTACGCCGACCGTGTGATCGTGGCAACGGGAGCTTGGGCGGAACTCATCCCAACCGATGGCAAGTGGGCAGCATTCAGTCTGCGTCCGGTTCGCGGACAAATGATAGGTTTTGAGGCCGGTGATTTTTCGTTTTCGCATGTGATCTACAGCCCACGCGGATATATTGTTCCGAGGGCCGACCGTCATGTGATAGCCGGAGCGACAATGGAAGATGCCGGATTCAAAGCAGAAGTAACTCCTGAGGGAATTGATCTTGTGAAAAAGGCTGCGTGTGAAATAGCTCCTGTTTTGCGAACAGCTATTATGAATGAAAGCTGGGCCGGATTGCGGCCGTTCGTTTCGGATGGGTTGCCGGTAATAGGTGAATTTCCGGGATACAAGAATGCGTTCATCGCCACGGGACATTTTCGGAATGGTATATTACTCAGTCCGATCACGGGTAAAGTATTGGCCGATCTTGTACTAACAGGAAAAACAGAGATAGACATTACCGCCTTTCGCCTTGAGCGTTTTTCGGCGGCGACGGCGGGACAAAATTAAGAGATGGCTACACCAAGAGCATTTGTAATTTTCATACTAGCGGTTACTTGCATTGCTTTGCCCGCGAAAGGGCAATCGCGCCGTGTTTCTCCGCAAGGCTCTCCCACCGCCAGTTCTAACAATCCGGAGTCAGTGAGAACAGCGAGAGAAATGTTCGACGAGGTAAGCGGTTATACACGCGCAAAGTACGAAGAGTACGAGAAGAAAAAGCTTCCGGTAAGCGCTGCTCTGATCGCGAAAACCGAAACAGAAAGAAAACAGCTTGCGGCGAAATATGCTGCAACGATAAGTTCGCGTTCTGATCTGACAGCAGATGACACATATTATCTCGGGCTGCTACATTGGATAGCCGAAAATCTTGATGCTACGACCGAAACTTTCGTCAAATATCTTGCGTTCAATGAGGAAGACGATGAAAGAGCACAGCGTGTCCGCTCTTTGCTTGTAGTGACCTACGCAAAGTTGAAGAAACTTGACGAGGCTGTTGAATTCCTTGATAAATATGAGGCGTCTGAGCCTAAAAAGCTGACCGAAACATCGCGGATGAACGTCGAACTTGCCAAGGCGTATATCGACAAAGGAGATAATGAAAAAGCAGGACCATTTGCCGAACGTGCATACAAGGCATCAAAGGCTCTGATCGCAGATCCGAGCGCACGTGTTCGCGGATTGGATGAGATGCTGGATGCGGGAATGTTGCTCTTTGAAACATACCGTGACCGCTCTATGAATAAAGAAGCGGATGCCGTTCTCGATGATATGCGCACCGTAGGATCCGATGTTGGTGCCGGAGACCTATATTATTACGCAACCGACAAGCTCATATTCAATCAGCTTGAAACCGGACGAAAGACGCAGGCACTGGAAACACATCAGGCGGCATTATTGCATTCGGAAAAAGCCTTTAAGGGAAAAGGGCCGCAGAATTATGCCCTGACAAAACTCAAGGAACGCGAGAAGCATTACAAGCTGATAGGCCAGCCCGCGATCGAGCTGGTCAATGTTGAGAAGTGGTTTCCCGGCGAATCGAGACCGCTTGCGTCAATGCGTGGAAAGGTGATATTGCTTGATTTTTGGGCAACGTGGTGTATGCCGTGTTTTGATGCTTTTCCACATCTGACCGAGTGGCAGCAGGACTTTGCAAAAGAGGGGCTTGTCGTTCTGGGTGTGACAAGATATTACGGGCGTGCCGAAGGATTTTCGGTCGATAAACCAAATGAGATAGCATTTCTTGAAAGGTTTCGTGAAAAATACCAGTTGCCATATGATTTTGTGGTGATGGACGGTCAGCAGACACAACGGCATTACGGGGCAATGGCTCTTCCCACAGCCGTTCTCATTGACAGAAAAGGCATCGTTCGATATATCGAAAGCGGGACGAGCCAAAGCAGGATCGCGGATATGAGGGCAATGGTCCTAAAGCTGATCGCGGAAAAATAAGACGATGTCCAGATTAAAGAAGGTTCCTAAGGCTAACACTCAGGGGTTCTACGACCGTATAGCTGACGTACATAACGTTGCGCTGAAATTAAATGGCTACCGGGCGTCGGTGGCAAAATACCTTCGATCTTTGAAACTGGACCTGAAAGAAGACTCACTTGTTCTTGATGCCGGAAGCGGTACGGGCATCGTGACGTTTGGGCTGCAGGACGCCGGTTATTCTCTTAAAAAGGCGATCGCATACGATCTGTCGCATAAATGCCTGAAGGTCGCCCGCTCAGAATTCAAGAAAGATAAAAGAACGGATGCCAGCAAGATATGTCCCGTTCAGGGAAATGTGCTTGTTCTGCCCTTTGCCTCATCAACATTCGATCTGGTCATTACCTGCGGTGTTTTGGAATATGTTCCGCTTGATGATGGCCTTAAGGAATTGGCCCGCGTTCTGAAACCCGGCGGACGGCTGGTCTTTATACCCGTAAAACCATCTCTGGTCGGGTCAGTTCTCGAATTTCTATATAAATTCCGCATTCATCCCATCGAAAATGTAAAACGGATTTCACAACAGTATTTTAATATTGTTGGATATCATAAGTTCCCGCTAAAGGAACCGATAGCCTGGTCTAAGAACATTTATCTGTTGGAACGCAAAGACCATGCTGACGCATTAGCGGATACACCTACATGACCCATAGCAAAAGATCTCCGTTGATAATCGCTCATAGAGGAGCAAGCGCCGTTGCGCCTGAGAACACATTGGCAGCCTTTCGCCATGCTATCGAGGCCGGAGCAGACGGAATTGAGCTTGATGTCCGTCTGGCGTCAGACGGTGTAGCGGTAGTAATTCACGATCAGGACCTTAAACGGACAGCCGGTTTTGAGGGCAGGGTTTCCTCATATTCGTCCGATGAGTTGTCACATTTTGATGTCGGATCGTGGTTTCGCAGAAAGCGTTCAGAGGTGAACGGGAAGTTTTCCGATCAAAAGGTTCTGTCGCTTAGGTCAACGCTTGCAGCGATCTCGGATTTCCGCGGGTTCATTTACATCGAAATGAAATGCCGGAATGACGATGCTGAGGCTCTGGCAAAGGCGGTTGCAGAGGATATCGCTGCGTCCGAAACTTCGGGAACATTGATCGTGAAAAGCTTCAAGATGTCGGCTGTTTCATACATAAGGCGTTATTGCCCTGAGGTCAGAACAGCGGCACTTTTCGCTCCGAAGATCAGAACACTTCTCAGAAAAGAAAAATATCTGGTAAAGATCGCACATGAATTAGGGGTGAATGAATTATCGCTCCACTATTCACTGGTCACGCGAAAACTGATGAAAAAAGCAGCCAAACGCGGATTGCCGGTAACAGTCTGGACCGCCGACAATCCGCGTTGGGTAAAAAGGGCAATGAAGTTAGGCCTGAACGCCATCATCACCAATGATCCGGAACGTCTTTTGAAACGGCGGTCCGAACTCACAGGCTGATCTATCAGTTGCTAGGTTTAGAGAATTTTGAATCATCGATCTCGACGCCAAATTCAACCTTTTCCATTGAAACACTCATTTCGAACTGAGGCGTGACCATTCTGTATTTGAAAGGCAATTTAATGCCGGAAACCTCGCGGAAGTCGCTGTAATAGGTTGAGACAGTCTGTCTGCCTTCCGGTGAGATCGCCGTCATGTCAGTCCTCATAAGGTATCCGGTCTCAGCGTCAAAATACATTATGTCGTCCGGCAATCCTTCATTGGTTGCTTTGACGACATAGACATCGCTTTCGCCGACCTTATCTTTACGGATGGTTTCCAGGCCTGCATACAGCTCTTTGATCTTTATGTCCTTGTAAAAATTGTTGGTAATAAGGGCTTGCTTCAACTCAATACCCGATTTTTCACGGTTTCCGGTCAATGGGTTTACAGACCACACTGTTTTTCCGTCCGATCCCTCGGTCATATCTCCGATGCCGGTTATAGACATTTTCATATAAAGCTTGTCCGGTGCTGCTGACATTGCCTCATACGTGCCGCTTATTCCCATAGAGGGCATCAGGAGTGTTCCGGAATCCTTTCGGGTCTTTAACTTTTCATACGCCGCCTTTCCGCCGATTGCCTTGACGTATTTATCCACAATGTCTGAAGCTTGCGGCAGCTTTGGCGGAGCCTCTTCCTTTTTTGCGGGAGCAGCTTCCTGCTGAGCCGACACTGAGAAGGCAAATCCGACAACTAGAAAAATGTAATATATTGCTTTTTTGATCATTTAATTTCTTTCTCCGTTCTTTTACTGTTCACTATTTCCAAGGCCTTTTCAAGCTGGCTGTCCTTTCCCCGGAGCAACAAACCTCTGTCCAGTCCGACAAAATGATCGGGTTTTACTCCGCGTCCTTCGATCAGGACCGACTTTGGCGACCTGTAATCAGAGATCGCGTATTGGAATGTCGCTCCAGTCGGAAGTTTCTCAAATACCGACGGGAGAACTGCTCCCGCTGTGGTCTCGCCGACGACTACAGCTCTTCCGGTCTCCTGCATTCCGGAAGCAAAGACCTCGCTTGTAGAACCCGAACCGTGATCGACCAACACGACGATAGGGCCAAGAAATGGTTCTGACTGCGGATAGGCGATGAATTCAAGCTTACCGCTTCGTGATGTCATGGAACCGAGCGACACTTGTTCTTTTACCATCAGTCCCGCCATGCCGGTTGCCATACCGCCGATGCCGCCCGGATTTCCGCGAAGATCGACAATGATGCCGTCCATTCCGGCAAACTCTTTCATAACGGCACGGATCTTTGCCATCTGCGGAATGATCCACATATTGAATCGCAGATAACCTATGTTTTCACCCAGGATCTTTGATTCAAAAACAACAGGCTGCGGCGGAAAATTTCCCAGACGCTGCGAAAATTCTCCGGCAAATCGTTTTCGCGTGGGTTCGATCTTCACAGATCTGCCATTGCCATCCGAAAACTCAAGAACGACCTTGGTCCCGAGCGTACCGCGCATCTTTTCTTCCAGAAACCGTTCCCGGTATATGTTCTTGCTCGCTTCCGTCAATGCACGTTCTGCAAATGAATCTTCGAGCGGCTTTAGAAGCTTGCTGACGCTTTCTCCGTCTATTGACCCCAAGATCATGCCGGTTGTCAGCTCTCTTTTTTCATCATCGTCAGAAACAACGCGGAAGGTCACAGGTTTGCCTTCGATCATCTTTAATTCGATGCCCGGATCTCCGGCCTGAGAAGATCCTGAGCTATCCTCGCTTTCCATAAAAATGCTGAAATGAGAAAGCCGAAGTTCTCCCAGCATTTCCCGCAGTATCGCGTGAAGGTCTTCGTCAGAAGCAGCGGCTTTAGCCATTGGTTCATACTTTTTGCGTACATCAGCCCAGTTGACGCCGCCAAATGTCGGGTCGTAGTGCTTCTCATTTACCGTTTCCCACACCTTCAAGAACGTTTCAGTGCGGATCTTCGCTCTGTCATTATCTACAGCCGAAACATTTGCGGCCGTTTGTCCGATAACGGGCTGTAAGAACAGAGCCGCGAATATAAAAGAAAACCAGTAAGATATTTTTCTCATATTGATATGATCATTATACGACATCAATTTTGTGGCGTTTCAATTTTGTCTGAAGATAAAGTAGGGGTAAGATTATTATGCCATAACTACTTTTGATATAATTCCCGACACTCCGATACTAAAATGAATTTCTATAACAACATACTGGAACGCATTGGAAACTCACCGCTCATCAAGATAAATAACCTGACCAAGCATTACGGCATCAAGGCACAGGTCTTTGCCAAAATGGAAAGCCTGAATCCGGGATATTCGGTCAAGGACAGGATCGGGGTCTCGATGATCGACTGGGCGGAAAAGGAAGGTGTACTTAAACCGGGCGGAACCATAATTGAGGCCACATCGGGAAACACAGGTATCGGGCTGGCTCTGACAGCGGCAGTTCGCGGATACCGCTGCATATTTGTTCTGACCGATAAGGTATCGGTCGAAAAGATGCGTTATTTGAAATCGCTCGGTGCTGACATTGTTGTATGTCCGTCTGCGGCAAAACCGGGTTCGCCTGATCATTATGTTGCAACGGCTAAGCGTCTTTCATTGGAAACGCCAAATTCTTTTTATCCCGACCAATACAATCATCCGGAAAACCCAGCGGCTCACTATCGCGCCACCGGCCCGGAAATATGGCGCGATACTGATGGAAAGATAACGCATTTTGTTGCCTCGATCGGCACCGGCGGAACCATCAGCGGCACGGGACGCTACCTGAAGGAGATGAACCCAAACATAAAGGTCATCGGAGCCGATCCGTATGGTTCGATATTTAAGCCGTATAAGGATTCGGGCCACGTTCCCGAACCAACGCCGTATCTGGTCGAGGGCATCGGACAAAATCTGCCTGTCGGCAATGCCGATATGAGCGTGATCGACGAGATAATAAACATCACCGACCGCGAATCATTCAATATGGCACGGCTGCTTTCGCGGAAAGAAGGTATTTTTTGCGGCGGTTCAACCGGGACGATATTTGCAGGAGCGTTGAGGGTCGCAAAAGACCTGGACGAGAACGCAGTCGTCGTATTTATTGTCTGCGACACGGGCGAGCATTACCTGACCAAATTCCATTCTGATGAATGGATGAAGGAAAAACTCCTTTTGGAGCCTCAGACGATCACGGCCAATCTGATAGCTGAAACAAAACATACTACTTCGCCTGAGGAGCTGATCTTTGTCGGGCCGGATGAGCCTGTTTCGAGCGCCGTCGCAAAAATGGGAGAAAGCGGCGTCACACAGATACCGGTACTTGAAAACAATACGTCCGTCGGCAGTCTGCGTGAGAGCAGAGTGTTGACACGGCTTCTCGAAGACCGTGAGTTATTAAAGGCCCCGATCAGGGAAATAATGGAAGAAAGCTTTCCTGTCGTTGACGCTGACACCAGCCTTGATAAGATAAAAATGAAACTTCAGCGTTCACCCGCTGTTTTGATTGAGGATTTTAAACGAATTACGGGTATAATCACACGGAGTGACGTACTCGATCTCCAGCAATAGATCAAAGACAATGTTCTGGAAGGGGTAATGCTATGGACGAAAAGGATGATAGCAGTAATATCACCGGCATGAACGAAGATCTGGACACCACACCGCCGAATCCTGCGAGTGAGGCGATCCCGGCGCCAACTGCTGCTCAACCGCAGCTGGGGAAATGGGAGATGCCAAAGCCCGTGTTCAGGCAGACCAGTGGTCAGCTTCCGGAAAACTTTGAAAAGCGCTATGGCCGCAGCGATGACCCTGCCGCTACACCGGCGCCGGAAATGGAATCAGCGCCGGAGCTGCCGCCCGTTGTGGAAGAGCAGCCCGAACTTGCCGAGGTTCTAATTCCAGAGCCTGAGATAGCGATCGAGGCACAGCCGCCGGACGATAAAAAGGCCGGAGCCGCCGGCGTGGTTTTCACGCTTTTCGGATTTGTGGTCATATTGACATTTCTTGCGGTCTTTTTAGCGGTCATTTATTTTCTGTTTCTGAAGCCGCAAGGCTCCGGATCGCTTTTTTGACCGCAAAACAACATTTCGGCAAACGTCAATTCTACGCGGAAAGAGAGCCGCTGTTCCTTCTTTTGGGCCTGCGGCTATAATTGTTTGGAGGTCGTATAAAAGCAAAGGCCGAGAATACGAATGTCCGGGGTAAAGTTAAAATTTGATGGTCGTGAGTTCTTCCTGGGTTCGGGAATAATCACCGTTGGACGAACAAGCGACAATTCAATCTCATTTCCTGCCGATCCGAATGTCTCGCGCTATCACGCGGAGATAGAGGAACGCGGCGGCGAATACTGTATTACCGATCTCAATAGCAGCAACGGAACAGAGGTAAACGGATCTGCCGTTTCCGGCGAGGTATATCTCTCTGACGGCGATGTAATACTACTCGGCGGTTCTGCGGAGATCACCGTCGAATATGACAAGGGGCAGGCAGAGCCAATCGCTTCGCAGCCTCCGTCAACCGTTGCGGCGGAAAGCGACCAGAACACAGAAAACGAAGCCGATGCCGCAGAGACAGCTCCGGCCGCAGGTCAGTCCGCGAATGCGGTTGGTTCAGGAAAAATGCTACTTGTCGCGGGAGGTATATTTGGCCTGGCGCTGATCTTTGCGGGCGGAGCCGGTGTTTTCTACCTGATGGGAAACTCATCTTGCGGAGCAAGCGCGGTCATAACATCGCCTGAAAGAGGCGATATAATTTCGAAACCGACGGATATAGAGGTCAACCTTACGGACGGCACATGCGCTGTCAGGGCGATATATGCACTCGACGGGATCGAGTTTGCACAATCGACAGATCCTCCGTTTACCGCATCGATAGATCCTGCCGAATTTCCTGATCTGGCAGACGGCGGTGTTCACCCGCTGACGATAATTCTGGAAGATGAGGACGGCAACCGCCTGCCACAGTCGCAATCCGTGCTTCTTGGGTTTGAGACAAGGGCCGTAAAGAAACCTGATGCAGACGAACCGGGCAAACCCGGTACCGGAGGCGATGACCAGCAGCGGCCTGAGCAGCCCAAAACCACTACCGCTTCGTTGATCGAGATCAACGACATGACGAAGAACATGCTCAAACAGTTCGGCGGCGGCGACAAACTGATAGTTTCCAACCGGCAGTTCCTTCAAGAGGTCCAGCGGATGACGGCGGAATATGCCAAACCCGGATACTCTGCCCGGGCTTTGACATATCGTGACGTGATAAATGTCGGGTTCGTCCGCGAACAGAATCTGGACGCAGGCCTTGGTTATGTTCTGGCGATGAGCCGAACGCAATTCGACGCCAAAGGACGAGGCCAGGAACAGGGAATGTGGAGAATGACCGAAGAGTTTGCGACCGCAAATGAGTACAACGGCATGTGCGGCACGGAGAAACTTGGCGACGCGTCGCAAAACTGTGCGGCAAAGGTGACCGCTCTTTACATGAAATCGCTCATCTTTAACGTTTTTGACGGTGATGTTCTCTATGCGGTGGCTGCATTTGGTAAATCCCCTGCGGATGCCGCTGCATGGAAGGCTTCATTGCCGGCAAACCGTTCAGATCTTTGGAATTCGATCAAGACCGCGCCTGAACGTGAACAGGTGATCCGCTTTATCGCCGCGGGATTAGTTGCTGAAAATCCGGGTAAGTTTGGCCTGACATCAGAAAAACCTCTTTCAGAATTGTACCGTCTTACGTTATAAAATATAGATATATGCCGGATCTGATCCTTACATATCCAACCGCCGACGGTTCAGGGGAAATGCCTCTGAACGATGGCAGGGTATCGTTCGGACGTGGCAGTGATGCTGATATCAGGGTTGCCGACGAAAGTTTATCGCGGCTGCATGCAACTATCTATCGCGAGGGTGATCGCATATGGATAGTTGATGAAAACTCATCAAACGGGTCGTTCGTCAACGGATCACCTGTCGGGCCTTCCGGAACGCCGCTGAGAGCGGGTGACGAGATTCTGCTCGGAAATTCCACAAAAATTTCACTGCGTATCGCTGAAGAGGAAAAAACCGAAGAGGCTGTTGCTGCCTCAGCCTTTGCTGCACCTGCGGCAGAAGGCGGCTCACAAGGGATAAGCATAATTCCGGTCGCTCTGATCGCTCTGGCTTTTATGATAATGAGCGTGTCGGTCGCGGCGATCGGCTATAAGCTTCTTGTTCCTCCTACTGAAAGAGCGTCAGGTTCCAATACGCAGAATGATGATTCGGATGATGATGATCTGTATGAGAAGAAATCATCCGGGTCGCGCTCAACGCCAACGCCTGAAACATCCAAATCGCCAACGCCGTCACCGACAACGCAGACAGACGACAACACCCCGCTGCCTACCGAAACTCCGGGGCAGCCACAGGTACCTAGCGGAAAGAAATATATGGATATGAGCCCTGCTGAAAAGCAGGCTTATGTTGCCGAACGCTCAATGCGTATCGCTCAGGTAATAGGAAACCGAAGCAGTGACCATATACCGCCGGATGCGGTAAGCAAGATCAAGGCGGATATTGATGCCTATGCCACAAGGTTAAGGGTAAAGCCGCTCGGCGGCAGTTGTCGTATGGGAGATAACTTGCAGGTCACCTACGAACGAGCCAGCAAGAACGCTCCTTTTATAATCCGTGCCTTCAATGCCAAAGGGATAGACTCACGTATCGGGCTTTACCTGGCGATGATCGAATCCGAACACTGCGTGTGCCTGCAAAGCCGGACGGGGCCGCTTGGGATGTTTCAATTTACAAAATCGACCGGTGAAATTCATGGACTCAGAACGGTAAGCGGTGCTACACCGGCGAATCCTGACGAACGCTGTGAGCCTGAACCGTCAGCACGTGCGGCGGCATCATACATGAAAGCTCTGACGGGACGCTATGGAACCGGCCCGGCAAGCGTGCCGCTGGCAATAGGAAGCTATAACAGCGGTGAGGGCGGATTGAGTTCAAATCTGGTAAAAGCTCTGGAATCCAACTCAGAACTTCCGCGTGATTTCTGGTCTCTGGTCGTGAAAAGTGAGATCCTCTCACACCAATTTCAGGCGGAAAACTTCAGATACGTTCCGAAATTTTTTGCCTCCGCCATTATCGGAGAAAATCCTGAGGACTTTGGCCTAAAGCTGCATCCGCTATCGTCTTACTCAAAATAAAAAGGCTGCATTTGAACAATGACACAGATCCGTTTGATCTATATAGACGAGGAAGGTTATGAACAGACGGTCCTTGCAGGAGCCGATCCGTTCACCATTGGCCGTCTGCCTTCATGCGATCTGTCCATACAGGATGAAAGGATCTCCAGGGAACATTGCAGGATAGAGCGAAGCGGAAAAGATGTTTTTGTTGATGACCTGGGTTCGAGCAACGGCACAACGCTGAATGGAAATGACCTGAACTATCGAAGCAGCCTGTATAACGGTGATGTGCTGAACTTGGGCGGGCTTGAGATCATTGTCAGGATCGAGGCGGCTGAACAGGCGGCTCCGGTCGATTCGTGGAATGCTAATGCCGCCCAACCGATTTCCACCGCGTCTGAACCTGCCAGTGTAAGCGTGTCTGCCGCGTCTTCCTCAGGTAGTTCAAGCAGTTTTCCGTGGATATTTCTCATTGCTCCTGTCATGGCAGTGATCGTTCTGACATTTGTCGGAGGGATCTTCCTAGTTTTGAACAGCGGTTCTGACAGCAATCGGGTACAAATATCCGATAAAGACGACATCGACGACATTACTACGAACCGTCGGTCAGGTAATGATAAAAAAGAGGACCCTACACCACGGTCTGGTCCTTCTCCAGATGCGACGCAGACCCCATCAGGCACCTCATCGCCCATGCCTTCGCAAACCGTAATACCGTCCGGATCACCGACGGATCTGTCAGCGAATGCAAAGATCGAGCATAATGCGGCCATTTTTCTGAGAAAGATCGGTGAGAATGATCCAAAGGCTTTTCTTACTTCGGAACAGGCCGGCATCGTCGGCCAAAAGATAAAACAGATCAGCGGCAATCCGGCGCTGGCAGCCAATCTCGCTTCTGCGCGACAGCAATCGGCTCGATTCAATTCTCTGGTCAGCGGTAAAAACATAAAACCCGGGTTTCTTGCCATCGCAGCCGTTAACAGACTTGGCAGCAGCAGGGGCGATGTTGCAAAAACCGCAGAATCGCTTTTGCCGGTGATCGAAAAGCTCTATCTCCAGATCGGTGCGGAATCTGCCGATGATGCGATATTGATGATCGCGGCATATGATCAGGGAGCCGCCGGAGAGACCATGAAGATGCGAAATCTTCTTCAGGGGCTGGCAAACAAATTCCCAGTAAGCACAAGAGAGATGCGTTCGATATGGTTCTTGAAAAAACAGAATCTGATAAGCGATACGGATTTTGACCGAGCCCTTACATTCCTGGCCATCGGCACGATATCGCAAAATCCTAAGGATTTTGGCGTCAATACAGAGCCTTTAGGATATTAACTATTGTCGGCTGTGCGGCTGTATTGTCGCTTTGTGTATCAAAGAATGGTTTCGTTGTTGAACAAAGTCTAAAGAAAGATTTGTCGCTTGTTTACTAATTTTCAAACTCGGTCTAATATTTAGGTTTGGTTCTCGTCTATGAGCAGATTCCGAAAAATCGTCTGGAATGAAGGGATGTTGCTGACCCCGCATCACTTTCAACAATTCGATAACTATCATGAAGAATTGTTGAATTCGCGGGTAAACTCTGCAATGCAGCACAACTATGGCGTGCTGGATCTTCAAGTAAGCAACGAGGCCATTGCGAATGGCAACTTTCAGATAATCAATTGCAGGGCGGTCATGCCGGATGGTTTGATGGTGAACGTCCCGGATGCTGAGGCAGTGCCTGACCTTCGCCCTATCGGCGACCATTTTAAGGTTGAACAGGAAACACTAGGTGTTCACCTTGCTCTGCCGGCAAAGAAGATCGGCGAGGCAAACTTTCTTGCCAACGGTGCAACAGGCGGTTCAAACCTGCGCTTTCTTCAGGAAGGTGCAATGGTCAAGGACGAAACGACCGGTTCCAACGAACAGCCCATCGCATATGCAAAAACTAACTTTCGCATAATCTTTGACGACGAACTTCGCGACGGATATACGTCGATGAAGATCGCTGAGCTTCAACGAACGCCGACAGGCCAGCTAAAGATATCAGAGGATTATATTCCGCCGATACTGAAGATCTCTTCATCGATCTGGGTTTCAAACATGCTTCGGCAGATCGTGGAGATATTGATAACCAAAAGCGGAAGCCTCGGTGAACAACGACGCAGCCGCAACGCATCTCTGGCAGATTTTACGACATCGGAAGTTGCGGTCTTTTGGCTTTTGCACACAATAAATTCGTCGATCCCGGAAATGTCTCATTATTTCCGTTCGCCGCTTGTTCATCCTGAAAGGCTCTATCTTGGCCTTTGCGAGCTTGTCGGCAAACTGATGACGTTTTCGCTGGAATATCATCCGAAAGACATAGTTAAATACGATCACGACGATCTGTATTTCACGTTCTATAACCTTTCGATGCAGTTAAAGGAATTGCTGGAAACGGTCATTCCCAGCCGATGTGTTCCAATTCCTCTGGAAAAGACGCGCGACACGCTCTATGTCGGCCGCATAGAGGACGAAAGGCTGCTCAAGGAAGCAGGATTCTATCTGGCTGTTCGTGCGCAGATGCCGGAATCAAAGCTGATAGAGGGCGTGCCGAGAGTTGTAAAGATAGCCTCAAGGGACGTTATCGATTCGGTCATCGGGTCGGCGCTTCCCGGCGTTGTGTTAACATACTCAAATCCGCCGCCTGCGCCTATACCCGCTCGGGTCGGATTCAAATATTTCCAGCTCGATTCCATCGGGCCATACTGGAACGGTATCGCGGGATCAAAGGTCATATCCGTATATGTGCCTAACGAGATACCGGATGAAAAGATCGAGCTTTATGCCGTAAAACCCTGATATCAAAATGTCGGACAATGCTGTAAAAAACGATCTGATAACCTTTGCCGGGCCGATCTTTGACCTGATACTTAGGCTTAAGGCAGGGTTGGTAGCGCCGTCAAATGAGCTTCGCCCGAAGATCGTAGGCATGCTGCAGGATTTTGAAAAAAGGGCTGAGCGCTACCGTTTTAATCACAAGATAGTTCAGGTCTCAAAATTTGCCCTCGCGTCGTTCGTTGATGAAACGGTACTTACCAACAATTTTCCGCTGAAGATAGAGTGGGAAAAGAACCCGCTCCAGCTGGAATATTTCGGCGAACAGCTTGCCGGTAACAAATTTTTTGAAAAATTGAGCGCAATGCTCAAACAGATCGAGGTCACACAGGATGCGGTCGAGGTCTATTATTTCTGTATGCTCCTCGGGTTTAAGGGGCGATATGCGATCTATGAGCAGGACAAGCTTCTTGCCATAATGCAAAGCACCGCGAACGAACTCGTAAAGGTCGGAAAGATCAAGCCTGTTGAGCTTTCTCCGCACTGGCTTGTGAATGACCAGCCAAAACCTCCGAAGAAGAAGGGAATGCCTGTTTGGGCAAAAATCTCGGCTTTGGGCGGTCTAGGATTAGCGGTTATTGTGTATCTGGTCATGTTTTTGATGTCATACCAGTTTTTGAATGATGCAGCTACAAGGCTGCAGCTTTAGAGATCAAGTTTTCTTGACCGATTTCCCGCTGTAATTTCGCCGTTACATTCGGCGGTGGCTATTTTTTCAGATCTACCGGGTCGATCCGCCACAGTTCCCGGAATTTGTTTCCTGTTTTTATGTCATCTTGGCACGCTGGACAACTTAAATACGCTCTAGGTATCGGTTCGCTGATGTCGTTCTACGGTATTGTCACATTCATAGTGATGATGATGCCCGAAGGGAGCGTAGGAAGGAACCAAAAGGTTGTGGTCATAGTTCTGCTGTTTCTTACCTTTCCTTTCACATTGTTGGGCGGCTATCTTGCTACCCGACGCTCCAGAAAGAAAGAGGCAAAAGAGGCCGCAGCAAAGGAACAGGCTGCTGAGGCTGCACCGGCGGCGGGCGACAGCGCAAAGAAGCTTTCCACTCCGCAGGGCAGCTATACCGGATTGGCAGAATCAGCCGAAGAAGCTGTCCAGTTCTTAAAGAATTCGAATCTGGGCGAAGGCGGCAAAGAAGCGATCTATTCGCTTCCCTGGTATCTGGTTGTCGGTGCACCGAAATCAGGCAAGACATCTCTGATAGTCGGCTCAAATCTTAATTTTCAGGCATTGCCAAGCCAGCGGCAATCTGAGATGAAATATGTCCGGCCCACCGCCAATATGGATTGGCGTGTTGCCAGCGAGGCCGTATTTCTGGATACCTCAGGAAAGTATCAGACAGAAGGCGGC
Organism: Acidobacteriota bacterium; assembly: GCA_019639215.1. GTDB lineage: Bacteria > Acidobacteriota > Blastocatellia > Pyrinomonadales > Pyrinomonadaceae > OLB17. The sequence goes on along the minus strand of JAHBSH010000044.1, from coordinate 3,242 downwards.
GAAACCGATGAATGGTCAGCAGTTCTCGAAACGATAAAGAAATACAGGTCTAACCGCCCGATCGACGGACTGATATTGACCGTAAGCGCCGAATCGATAATGCGTTCGGACGAACGTCAGAACGAAGAACTTGCAAAGGTGCTTCGCAATCGCATCGACGAGACGATGCAGCGGCTCAAGGTAAGATTTCCTGTTTATATCGTCTTTACTAACGCAGATTCTATCGAAGGTTTCAAAGATTCGTTCTCGACCTCAAAACAAGAAGATAAGAACCTTGTTTGGGGGGCGACCATTCCGCTGGAAAAAAGCGAGAATGCTCAATCATTGTTTGACGGCGAATACGAACTGCTGCACAACTCCGTAATGAAGCGGAGACTTGTCAGGCTTTCAGCGCCATTTCAGCCCGTCCGACAGCTTCGCATCTTTAATTTTCCTCTACATTTTGGTTCGGGACGGCGTAAATTCGGGGCATTTGTAAATGCTCTTTTCCGTCCAAATCCGTTTAGCGAAAATCCTTTCCTAAGAGGCTTCTATTTCACGGCCTCGCCTGCAACTAAAGCAGGAAATGTCCAATCGGTCGGCACAACGCATTTTACCGACAGACTCCTGCGTGACGTGGTTCTGCGTGACAAAGACCTTGTCAGAAACCTTGTCGCACAGCGTCAGCGTCCGCCGCTTCTGGGTTGGTTCATGACGTTTCTCGGGGCGTTCATCCTCTTTACCCTGCTTGTTTTAGCGGGCGTGTCGCTTTTTACCAACAAGCAAATGCTTGCAGAAGCGACACTGGTAGGCGAAAAGGGCATTGAGCTGAGACGAGCCGATTCCAATAAAGACATCCTCAGTAAAAAAGAGGATGAGGTTAGAAAAGAGATGCAGGTGCTCGGTGATATGCGAGTATTCATGCAGGATCTCGATACATACAACCGCGACGGAGCTCCGATCTATATGCGGTTCGGTATGTATTCCGGCAACGCGGTATATACGGATCACCTTTTGCCGATATATCACAACCTCATCGAAGGACGCTTCAAGATACCAACAGTTCGTCGTCTTGAACAGGAGCTTAAAAAATTCACCGATGACAAAGAGAACTTTGTTGTCGGGCAACTTACTCCTGAACAGGAGCAAAAGCTTGACCGCCATTACAATCTTCTTAAAGCCTACCTTATGCTTTCAGACGGTCAGGAACAGTCCGGCAACACGACGGTACTATACCGTGAAAAGGCGGAGGCCGGTCATATTGTAAATACGTTACGGGATTTTTGGGTCACAGAATCGAAAGTTCCCGCAGAGTTGAAAGAGAATGCCGCAGAACATCTGGCATTTTGGGCACGACAGGTCGATCGTAACGACGGCAAAGGCAGTTTTCCGCGGATTGAACTGAAAGCCGACCTCGTAAAAAACACAAGGGAAAAGCTGCGTGCATTTCCTGCCATCAATCGTTATTACAGCAATCAGGTCTCAGTGATCTCAAAAGAGATCGACGACAAGGTCGGTCCGACTACCATTGAAGGCATTATCAGCAGAGCAAATGGTGATCCGAGTCTGATCACGGGTTCATACCGAATACCCGGAGCATTTACACGTCCGGGAAGAGAGATGATGGAAGTTGCCATTTCTGAGGCTGACAGCAAGCTCTCTGAAGGCGACTGGGTCATGGGCGAGGTCGGAAAACGCGATCTGCAAATGACACAGGCAACTGATGCATCAAAGTTGAAAGAGTTTTACTACCGTGATTATGCAGATCATTGGAGAAAGCTTGTCCGCGGTGCTCAGATCGGGCCATTCAAGGATAGAACGGCTGCGGCGGATGCATTGCAAAAGCTTTCGTTTGCTCAATCGCCAATGAAAATGCTCGTCATTGAGATCGAGCGGAACACTAATTTTTCGAAAAAGGCTGAGGCCGGCGGATGGATAGATCGGATATTCGATCTTTTCTCCAAGAAATCCGAGGAAGGGCCGGGCGATTCGCAGCCTGAAAAGGAATTTAGGCCGCTGGTCGGTTTTGTCGGAACTCCCGAGCAGGCTGAGAATGCAAATATCGAGAAATATCAGGCTCAAATGGGCCGATTAAATAGCTCTTTCGCTCTTCAAAAGAACAGCGATATGCAGAAGCTAAGCGAGGAATACGGAAACGAGAAAGACCCGCTCGAGTTAGCTGATCGTGAGAAAGCCATCATTAGCCTCGTTTCGGGTTTTTCCGAAACATCAGCCGGTCAGGAAGTAGCCGCTCTGCTGCAGAAACCTGTAGAGGCAATTAGGACATTGGTCGGTGCAGGCATCAAACAGCAACTGGCCAAGGCGTGGGAAAACGAGATAGTCCCGGAAGCAAAGAAATTTGAATCTGCGTATCCTTTCACCGACGGACAGCAGGAAGCCGATATGAACGTTGTTGCGGGTTATCTGAACCCGACAAGCGGCAAGTTTTCTAAATTCTTTAATGATCGGCTAAGTAAATATTTTGAGGAAGTGAACGGACAGTTCAAACCTCTGGAATCATCTGAACTGCAATTTACAGATGAGTTTGTGAAATATCTGAACGATGCGTTCGCTCTTCGCCGTGCCATGTTCGGTACCAGCGAAGCTCCGAAAGCTGACTTCGAGTTCGCACTGCGTCCGGTCAGCGATTCGATTGTCGAAGTAACGATAGACGGATTAAAGATCACCTCTGAGGGTACAGGTTCTGTTAAAGGAACTTTCCCGGGACAATCCGGTCAGACGGGCGTTGTTGTCAATGTGGTTTCCACCGGAGGCTCATCGACACCGGCGGATAGCCCGCAAAGCGGCGGTTTGACCCAGACAAGCTCTACGTCCAATCCGTTCCAGGGCAATTGGGGACTGTTCAGGTTCGTCGATTCGTCAAATCCGCAGAAACAGCCCGGCGGTGAATATCTGCTGACGTTCTCGGCAGGCGGCAAATCTGTTAGTGCAACGATAAAGGGCGATATTTTTGATAAAGAATTGTTCCGAAAGGTAAAAGCTCCGGCATCATTTCTTAAATAGATCAGGAGTCCGACAGCTAAGGCCAAAATATGAATGAAGCAAAACAGCACTTGGATGATGGCAACCTCAAAGGCGCTATTGAAGCGGCTCTTGCGGCAGTCAAGGCAAAACCTACCGATGTGGCAGCCCGAACATTCCTGTTTGAGCTTTCGTGCTTTTCCGGTGATTGGGACCGCGCGGAAAAGCAGCTGGATGTGATCGGCCATCAGGACATCAATGCGATGATCGGGTCAAAGATA
>JAHBSH010000043.1 GCA_019639215.1 Acidobacteriota bacterium | reverse complement strand
GACGATAAGCGTTCCATCGACCGGATCGACGATGTCGTCCAGCGACGTGCAGCCGACGATGCGGTCACGAAGCGATTCGACCTCTTCACCGTTGCGGATAATGGCTTCTGCCCAGACGCCTCTGATGGTTCCGCAATCTTCTTCGGAAACGATCACGTCCTGAGCAACGTCAACCAGACGGCGGGTCAGGTAACCTGAGTCAGCCGTTTTGAGAGCCGTGTCAGCCAAACCTTTACGGGCACCGTGCGTTGAAATAAAGTACTGTAGCACGTTCAACCCTTCGCGGAAGTTAGCGACGATCGGGTTTTCGATGATCTCCCCCGACGGTTTTGCCATCAGGCCGCGCATACCTGCAAGCTGGCGGATCTGTGCATCAGAACCACGAGCACCGGAATCAGCCATTACAAGGATCGGGTTCAATTCGTTGCGTTCCTCTTCGCGAGTATGCATCGCCTTGAACATTTCTTTTGCAACGCGGTCGGTCACTTCTGACCAGATGGCCGTAACCTTGTTTTCGCGTTCCATGTTGGTCATGGTCGCTTCTTCGTACTGCTTCTGAAGCTTATCGACCTCTTTCCTTGCCTCTTCGATGATGCCCTTTTTGCTGGCCGGTGTGACCATGTCATCGATACCTATCGACATGCCTGATTTGGTCGCGTAGAGAAAGCCCATCGTCTTGAGGTCATCAAGAAGAACGACAGTGTGTTCACGTCCAAGACGAAGGTGAGAAAAGCTCACCAAAGATTGCAGGCCTTTCTTTTTCAGCGTTCCGTTGACATACGGCAATCCGTCACGCGTAAGCCGTTCGTTAAGAATGACGCGGCCTGCCGTGGTCTCTATCAGCTGATTTATATTCTCGCGGACGGTTGCCCTGAGAACATCCTGATTATTATGCTCGGTCGTCAGGTCGATCAGGTCTCCGCGCCAGCGAAGCTTGATCTTGGTCTGTGTTTCGATGATGCCGGCATCAAGCGCCAGCAGAACGTCATCTACCGAATTGAAAGCTTTACCTTCACCCGTCAGGCCGTCGCGTCCAAGCGTCAGATAGTAGCAACCGAGAACGATGTCCTGTGACGGAACTGTTATCGGCTGTCCCGATGCAGGCGACAGCAGGTTGTTCGATGCAAGCATCAGAACACTTGCCTCGATCTGTGCCTCAGCCGACAGCGGAATGTGAACAGCCATCTGGTCGCCGTCAAAGTCAGCGTTGAAAGCTGTACAGACAAGCGGATGGATCTTGATCGCCTTACCCTCGACCAGAACAGGTTCAAAAGCCTGAATACCGAGACGGTGAAGCGTAGGAGCACGGTTCAAGAGAACAGGATGCTCACGAATGACGTCTTCGAGAATGTCCCAAACGATCGGCTCCTGATGTTCGACCATCTCGCGAGCTTGTTTGATCGTCGCAGCGTGGCCGTCACGCTCCAATTTGTTGTAAATAAATGGCTTGAAGAGTTCCAGAGCCATCTTTTTCGGCAAACCGCACTGATGCAGTTTTAGTTCAGGGCCGACCACGATAACCGAACGGCCTGAATAGTCAACACGCTTTCCGAGCAGATTCTGACGAAAACGTCCCTGCTTTCCTTTAAGCGTTCCCGAAAGCGATTTGAGCGGACGGTTGTTAGCACCGCGAAGCACGCGGCCACGGCGTCCGTTGTCAAAGAGAGCATCGACAGCTTCCTGAAGCATACGCTTTTCGTTGCGGACGATGACCTCAGGAGCACGAAGCTCCATCAGCTTTTTCAGACGGTTGTTGCGGTTGATGACGCGGCGATAAAGATCGTTAAGATCTGAGGTCGCAAAGCGTCCGCCATCCAACGGCACAAGCGGGCGAAGCTCCGGCGGAATGACCGGCATTACGTCCAATATCATCCATTCCGGCTTATTGCCCGAACGCAGGAATGAGCTTGCCACCTTAAGGCGCTTGGAGTATTTCAGCTTTTTCTGCTGCGACGTTTCCTCACGCATCTTTACACGGAGTTCGTCAACAAGCTCCTGAACATCTACCTTGATGAGAAGTTCCTTGATCGCTTCGGCGCCCATTTTGGCGACGAACTGATTAGGATATTCACGCATCAGTTCGCGATACCGCTCATCGCTGAGCAGATCCTTTTCGTTAAGATCGGAAATATCGCCTGGATCGATGACTATGTACGTCTCAAAATAAAGTATCTTTTCCAGGTCACGCAGAGTGATGTCCAGCAGATGGCCGATACGTGACGGTAATCCTTTAAAGAACCACACGTGCGAACACGGGCTTGCCAGTTCGATATGGCCGAGCCTTTCGCGGCGGACCTTTGATTGCGTCACCTCAACACCGCATTTGTCGCAAATGACGCCGCGGTGTTTCATCCTCTTGTATTTTCCGCAAAGACATTCCCAATCTGACACCGGGCCGAAGATGCGGGCGCAGAAGAGGCCGTCGCGTTCCGGTTTGAACGTACGGTAATTGATGGTTTCCGGCTTTGTCACCTCACCATGTGACCACGACCGGATCTTATCCGGCGAAGCGAGGCTGATGCGGATAGCCTCATAATTGGTGGTCAGTTGAGTTTTGCTTTCGTTATTGAATCGAAACATTGTTTCTCCTAATTCTGTACTACGTCCGATAGGACATACGGGTCGTATAGGTCATATAGGTCCTATAACGATCAATCCACTCCAACCAGTGCGTCAACGCCTGCTGCGGCCTCTTCCGGATCGATCTCATCTTCCTGGATAAGTTCGATGTCGAGACAGAGCGACTGCAGCTCGCGAACGAGAACGTTGAACGATTCGGGTATGCCCGGTTCAAAGTTCGATACGCCCTTGACGATCGTTTCGTAGATCTTGGAACGGCCTGCAACGTCATCAGATTTGCATGTGAGCAGTTCCTGAAGGATATGAGCAGCACCGTATGCTTCCAAAGCCCAAACTTCCATTTCACCGAAACGCTGTCCGCCGAACTGTGCCTTACCACCCAACGGCTGTTGTGTGATGAGCGAGTATGGCCCGATAGAACGAGCGTGTATCTTGTCATCCACAAGGTGCGACAGTTTCAGCATATAGATGTAGCCGACCGTAACCTTCTGCTCGAACTGTTCGCCGGTCAAGCCGTCATAGAGACGCGTTTTACCTGATGGGCCAACAGAGTTCGGCAGATCAAGATCGTCAAAACGTCCGTTTGCCTTGCCGATGTATTCCTTGATCTCCACCTCGCTTGCTCCGTCAAAGACAGGTGTTGCGAAATGCAGGCCAAGAACACGTGCAGCCCAGCCGAGGTGCGTTTCAAGGATCTGGCCGACGTTCATACGCGAAGGCACGCCAAGCGGATTGAGCACGATCTCGACCGGAGTTCCGTCCGGCAGATACGGCATATCCTCTTCCGGCAGGATGCGGGCGATAACGCCCTTGTTGCCGTGGCGTCCGGCCATCTTGTCGCCGACGCTGAGCTTACGCTTCATGGCAACGAAGACCTTGACCATCTTGATAACTCCCGGAGGCAGCTCATCGCCCTGCTTCAGTTTGGTTATCTTCTCGTCATAGATGTCAGACAAAATGCTGATCTGACGCTCGGTCCGCTGCTCGTATTCTTTCATCTCGGCAGCAATGTCGATCTTGCCCGAAGGAACATCAGCGGTTCTGAGAACCCTCATCGGGATCTCTCTTAATACTTCCCGTGTAAGCGTCGTTCCCTTTTTAACAAGAACCTCTTTGTTTTCCAGCAGATCCTTGCCAAGCTTCCGCCCTTCAAAAAGTTCATGGATACGCTCGTCACGCTGTTCCTGAAGGATACGGATCTCGTCCTCAAGGTCGCGTCGAAGTCCCTGTTCTTCAAGGTCTTCAATGTCCGTGGAACGCTGATCCTTGTCCTGACCTTTACGCGTAAAGACCTGAACATCAACGACCGTGCCGTCAATTCCCGGAGGACATGTCAGCGAAGCGTCTTTAACGTCGCCGGCCTTTTCACCAAAGATCGCACGCAGAAGTTTTTCTTCTGCTGTCAGCTGGGTTTCACCCTTCGGCGTTACTTTACCGACGAGGATCGAACCGGGCTTGACCTGTGCACCGATGCGGATGATGCCTGATTCGTCCAGATCGCGAAGCATGTTCTCGCCGATGTTCGGGATGTCACGCGTGATCTCTTCGGGGCCGAGCTTTGTATCGCGAGCCTCTATTTCAAGCTCCTCAATGTGTATCGAGGTGTAATAATCATCCTTGACCAGCCTTTCTGAAACCAGAATGGCGTCCTCAAAGTTGTATCCGCGCCACGGCATGAATGACACCAGCACGTTACGTCCCAGAGCAAGTTCGCCGCGGTCAGTACATGGGCCGTCAGCAATTACCTGGCCTTTACGGACACGTTCGCCAACCTGAACGATCGGCCGCTGATTGATACAAGTGTTCTGATTTGAACGCTTGAATTTGACCAGCGAATAGATGTCAGCAGTAACCTCACGCGAGATCGTACCGTCAACGTTGTGATCGGCCTTTACGATGATGCGTTCGGAATCGACATAATCGACCACGCCGTTTCGCTTTGCGATAACGACCGCGCCCGAGTCTCGAGCCGCAACCTTTTCCATACCGGTTCCGACATACGGAGCTTCGGCACGCAGAAGCGGAACTGACTGACGCTGCATGTTCGATCCCATCAGAGCACGGTTAGCGTCGTCGTTCTCAAGGAACGGGATCAGCGATGCGGCGACCGAAACCAGCTGTTTCGGCGAAACGTCCATATATTGGATGTCAGCCTTGTCAGCCGTAATGAATTCACCTCTTTCGCGAGCGGCAACACGGTCATTGACAATGTTTCCTTTGGCGTCGAGTTCGATATTGGCCTGACCGATGATGTAACGATCTTCTTCCCATGCGGTCAGATAGAACGGATACGGTTCAAATTCAGCCTCTTTTCCGCCTTCTTTGGCAACCTTGCGGTTCGCTTTTTCGACGTTTTCCAGCGGCACATGTTCGTTCGGTTTGAACGGAGTATCGCCGCCGTTGCTGACCTTCACGTACTCGATAACGCGGCCGTCCTCAACCTTTCTGTAAGGCGATTCGATAAAGCCGTATTCATTGATCCGGGCAAAACACGACAGCGACGAGATAAGACCGATGTTCGGGCCTTCAGGCGTCTCGATCGGGCAAATGCGTCCGTAGTGTGTCGGGTGCACGTCGCGAACCTCAAATCCTGCGCGTTCACGCGAAAGTCCGCCCGGCCCAAGTGCCGACAAGCGGCGTTTGTGCGTGATCTCTGACAGCGGATTTGTCTGGTCCATGAACTGCGAAAGCTGTGACGAACCGAAAAATTCGCGAACGGCTGCCGTAACAGGTTTTGCGTTCACCAGGTCGCGCGGCATGGTCGTGAACATATCCTGCTGGATCGACATCTTTTCCTTGATGGCACGTTCCATACGCTCAAGCCCGATGCGGAACTGATTTTCAAGCAGTTCACCAACGGCCCTGACGCGGCGGTTGCCCAGATGGTCGATATCGTCCTGAACATAATGTTCGCTGTCGCGCTTCATTCTGAGAAGGTAATTGACCACCTCAATGAAATCTTTCGCTTCCAAAAGCGGATCGTTGATCTTGTCCTTCGCCTCGCGACCCATTTTGATGTTGAACTTCAAACGGCCGACACGTGAAAGATCAAAGCGGCGCGTGTCAAAGAACATTCCTTCGAGCAGACGATAGGCCGTCGGAACGGTCGGCGGATCGCCGGGACGCATCTTTCGATAAATTTCCAGAAGAGCATCGACCGGTTTTGTGATCGCGTCCTTGCGGAGCGTGTTAGCTATCACCTCTCCGATGACATCGTTCTTAGGTGCAAAGAACGCAAAATCCTCGATACCTTCTTCGATGATCTGCTGAAGCTTTGCCGCAGAGATCTCCGTATTGGATTCGATGATGACCTCACCTGTTTCGAGGTTGATGACATCATTCAGGGCAAAAACGCCTTCCAGATCGGACGGGTTTATCTCCACCGTCTTGACCTTCATTTTTCTGAGGTCGCTAAGAGCTGCTTTTGTGACCTTTTTACCCGTCTTGAGAATGTCTTCTTTACCGCTCTTGACGTTCTCTTCCGACCGAAGGCCGACAAGGTTCGTCTCTCCGCTTTCTTTTACCTTGACCTTGAGCTTGCCTTTCTCGACGACTGCCTCGTCGATCGCATAGAACAGGCCAAGAATATCTGCGTTGGAATATTCGGCGTTCTTTACGACCTCTTCAAGGATATTGTCAGAGACGGTCTTCATATCGATCTGCGGACTGAGCCACAGGCCGAGAGCACGTAAAAAGATGGTCGCAAGAATTTTCCTCTTGCCAAGGCGGGCGTGAAGCAAGCCCTTCTGGTCGTATTCAAATTCGACCCACGAACCGCGATAAGGAATTATCTTTGCCAAAAACTCGTCACGGTCGCCCTTGAAAAAGACACCCGGTGAACGATGAAGTTGCGAGACGATAACACGCTCAGTACCGTTGATAATGAACGTTCCGTTATCTGTCATCAGCGGGATCTCGCCAAAGAAAACATCTTCTTCTTTGATATCCCTGATGGTCGAAACACCCGTGTCAGGATCTTTATCGTAAACGGTCAGGCGTATCTTTACCTTTAGCGGAACGCTGTAAGACATGCCGCGTTCCTGACATTCCTGCTGGTCGTGCTTATGCTTCAGCCCGACAGGCTCACCGCAGTTGTTACACAGATTTGGGCGAACCGCATTAAATGTTCCGCAGCTGTTACACAATACTTCCGCCGGATTGAACGGATCGACCTTTATCTTATGGCCGCAGTTCTTACAGTTTGCCCGAAGGTGTTCCAGCCCCTCGAGATTACCGCATTTGCACTGCCAGTTTCCGATCTGATACTCAACGTATTCGAGCGTCCCTGTCTCACGAAAATCTGAAACGGGAAATATAGAGCTGAATACTGAGTTTAGGCCGATGTTGTCCCGTTCCTCAGGTATAAGGTCCATTTGCAGGAACCGGTTATAGGATTCGCGCTGTATCTCTATCAGATTAGGAACCTGTGCTGATGTGTATATTTTTGAAAAATCCACGCGTTCAGGCGCCTTGCTGGTTCTGACGCCGACCCCAATGGTGTTGTTCTGAAGCGGATTATTGATCATATTATTAAAAATGCGCAGAGGATAAATAGTATTGATTTCGCCAAGCTTAACTGATACGATTCCTCAAAGTACGATAAATGCCTGCCGTTGACTTGAGACGGCAAATGCGGTCGAGGGCAAAACTCGCCCTGACCGCTTAAAAGCAGTTATTACCAACCTACTGATTTTTGCCAGTGCCAAAAAAGGGACACCTGCTCTCCGTCCAAATTGTCGTGAAGCTGCTGTAAGCCTTGAAAACAATGGTTTTACGCTTACGGCCTCACACCGCCCAAGCCACTGCCCGAATCCGAACCCAATGCGCAACTTTTTATTGTAACTCAGGTTCTTACAAATATCAAATCGAACCAGCAATAGTCAGACCGATACTTTGATCAAGCGGTTTGCCTGTTATATTTAGCCGCGGCCTGAACGAACAGGCCTCATGCCGAACAAAACGCATCTATAGACAGTTCTCCGGAGGCTCAGCGGTCATTCCGCCAACCTCCGGAAACTATCTCCCAAAGAGGGTTATTTAACCTCTACCGTAGCACCGGCTTCGGTCAATTTAGCCTTGATCTCTTCAGCTTCGTCCTTGGATACGCCTTCCTTGAGCGGCTTCGGAGCACTGTCAACCAGCTCCTTAGCTTCCTTGAGGCCGAGACCTGCAACGATCTCGCGAACGACCTTGATGACAGCGATCTTGTTGCCGCCCGGTGAAGCAAGGATAACGTCAAACGAATCCTTCTCTTCGGCCGCTGCTGCACCACCGTCACCAGCAGCTGCTGCAACCATAACAGGAGCTGCTGCCGCTGCTGCTGAAACACCGAAAACCTCTTCGAGTTCCTTGACCAATTCCGACGCTTCGAGAAGCGTGATGCCTTTCAAATATTCGACTACTTCGTCTTTTGTGATTGCCATTTTATTATCTATCTCCTATTTAGGGTTCCTTGTTTTGTTAATTGCCGCCAGAACCCAGGGACAAACATGGAATGGTTTGCATCTCCTTTCCCTGATCGTCCGAAGCCGCCTTGACCTGACAAATCATACGGCTCGTTTTCCTTGAGTACGGCCTTTGGGCCTTTACAGGCCCGATACCATCAGGCTTTTCATCGGAAAGATCGTCTAATGAAAAGCCCGTTAAACCTATTCGCTCTTTTCCTCTTCAGCTTCGGCTGCCTGCTCGGCTTCCGGCGATTCAGCGTTTTGTGCTTCCTCGCTCGTTTGCTGAGCTTCTTCAGCTGCTTCGACCGGAGCTTCCGGCTCAGCCGCAGGCGTTTCTTCAGCCTGAACCTCTGCCGCAGGAGCTTCAGCTTCTGCCGGAGCCGCGGCTTCTGCCTTCGGCTCTTCTGCTGCAGGAGCACCTGCCGGAGCCTTATCGCCGATCTGCTTGATAACAACGGCCAGGTCACGCGGCACGGCGTTGATGACCGTGACCAGACGTTGAGCCTGTGCGTTTATTACAAACAGCAGCTTGGAAATAAGCTCTTCTTTGGATGGCAGGCTTGCGATCTCCGTGACCTGTGCCAGATCGACCAGCTTTCCGTCAACGACACCTGATTTGAAGGTGTAGATGTCGGCATTGGCCTTCATGAACTTGGACACGGCTTTCGACAATACGACAGGGTCGCTGTCCGTCCATGCAATGGCGGTCACGCCCTTGAATGAATCCGTTGCCTGCTCATAGTCCGTACCTTTTACTGCAAGGCGGGCCAGAGTGTTCTTGACCACCTTGTATTGTGCGCCTGCCTCACGAAGGCTGTTGCGAAATTCCTGATCCTTTGCGACCGTCAGGCTTTGAAAGCTGACGACCATTGCGGATGTGGCATTCTGCAGCGATTCAGTGAGGGCGGTCAGATCTTTTGCTTTTGTTTCTCTTGATTTCATTACTCTTCTAGCACCTCACTCCTTAAACATAATGAAGCTCATCGAGCAGAACGCCCGGGCTCATTGTCGCCGCCAGATTGATCTTTTTCAGATAACGGCCTTTTGCCGCGGTCGGCTTTGCCTTGATCACCGCATTTATAAGAACTCTTGTATTTTCAACCAGCTTGTCGGTATCAAATGATACCTTGCCGACAGGCGAGTGAATAACGCCGGTCTTATCGACACGGTATTCGACCTTACCCGCCTTTGTCTCTTCAATGGCCGTTTTCACGTCCATCGTAACAGTTCCTGTTTTGGGATTTGGCATCAGGCCTCGAGGACCGAGAACCTTACCAAGCTGTCCGACCTTGCCCATCATGTCGGGCGTGGCGATGAGTGCGTCAAAATCGAGCCAGCCGCCTTTGATCTTTTCGACGATGTCGTCACCGCCGGCAACGTCAGCTCCTGCTGCTTCAGCTTCTTTGATCTTATCGCCCTGAGCGATGACAACGACCTTTTTTGCCGCTCCGCCCAGTCCGTGCGGAAGAACGATAGTGCCGCGAACAAGCTGATCCGCCTTACGCGGGTCAACGCCTAGCCACATTGTCAGTTCGACAGTTTCGTCAAACTTAGCAAAAGCGATCTCTTTTAGCTTGCTGACCGCTTCGTCAAGTGTATGCTTCTTGCTCGGCTCTATCTTTTCCAGAGCCGACAAGTATTTCTTGCCTCGTTTCATTTTACCTCCAGGTACAAGCGAATCGCTTGGCGATTCTCCCTAATTTTGAACTCAGAAATATCGAATATTCGATATTCGTCCTTCGTTATTCGACCGTCAGTCCCATTGAACGCGCCGTTCCCTCGATGGTCCGCATTGCAGACTCAAGGTTCGTCGTGTTCAGGTCTTGCATCTTTTTCTTTGCTATCTCTTCGATCTGAGCCTTAGAGATGGTTCCAACTTTTTCACGGTTGGGTTTGCCCGATCCTTTCGGGATGCCGGCAGCCTTTCTCAAAAGGTCACCTGCGGGCGGAGTTTTTGTTTCAAATGTGAACGAACGGTCAGCATAGACCGTGATAACGACCGGGATCTTCATATCCGGATCGTCGTTCTGTGTCTTGGCGTTGAACGCCTTGCAGAACTCCATGATGTTCACGCCGTGTTGACCCAGAGCCGGACCGATCGGCGGTGCGGGGTTTGCTTTACCCGCAGGTATCTGCAATTTGATGTAACCTTCTATCTTCTTTGCCATTTTCGATTTACGATCCCGGCAATACCGGGAATGTCCTCATTTATATCTATTCTTCTTCCGCAAAGGTGACCTTTTCCACCTCAAGGAAGGTCAATTCGTATGGTGTCGAGCGTCCAAATATGGTGATCGAGACCTTGAGCGTGTTCTTGTCTTCGTTCACTTCTTCTACCTTTCCGGTAAAGCTTGCGAACGGGCCTGACTTGATCCTGACAACTTCGCCCATCTGATACGTGAATTTCGGCTTTGGTTTTTCGGTCGCGACCTCAATATTATGTACGATCTGATCGACCTCATCCTGTGTTAAAGGTGTCGGCTGTTTGCCGCCTAAGAATCCCGTAACCTTAGGCGTCGATTTTATCGCATGAAAAACATTGTCAGGGATCTTTCCCTTATCGTCACACTCCACTTCGACAAGGACGTAGCCGGGATAGAACATCCTTTCGGAAACGTATTCCTTGTTGCCTCTCATTTCCACGACCTTTTCCTTGGGCAAAAGCACCTCAGTTATGAGGTCGCCCAGCTCCATGTCGCGAATTCTGGCATTCAGGCTTTCCACGACCTTATTTTCGTGGCCCGAATATGTGTGGATAAAATACCACTGCTTCATTTCAATATCCTTACTATATGCCGGAGATCTTGTTAAAGACCCAAGTTATCCCGTCGAGAACATAGACCCAGAACATATCCACCAAAAACAGGAACAGGGCAAAGAAAATAACGTTAATTATCACGACCAATGTCGTTTTGCGAACGTCATCCCTTGACGGAAAACTGACGCGGGTCATTTCCTCACGAGTCTTTTGAATGAACTCGCCTACGCTTTCTTTCTTTTTTCCCTTATCCAGGGCATCTACTGCTTCGGACACTTTATGTTCTCCCATCCGGACAGAGCATCTGAGGCTCTCCCCGTTCCGCTCGGATCTTAACTGGCAGGGGTACCAGGACTCGAACCCGGACCTAAGGTTTTGGAGACCTCCATGCTAACCATTGACACCATACCCCTTTCTCAAGACACGAGACAGGAGGCTTGAGACAGGAGCAGCTATTCTCCCGTCTCCTGACTCCGGCCTCCTGTCTATTTATTCTCTCTGTGCAGAGTGTGGCAGCGGCAACGATTACAGAATTTTTTGAACTCAAGCCGGTTCGGCGTGTTCTTTTTGTTCTTTGTCGTCACGTAATTGCGCTCTTTGCAATCCGTACACTGCAAAATAATGTTGTCTCTTGCACCCTTAGCCATTTCTTTACCTCTATTCGTCCCTTGTCCTCAGCAAATGCCAAGGACAAAGGGCTGTTTACTGACCTCTACTCAACAACATCCGAGACGGTGCCTGCACCGACTGTGCGGCCGCCTTCACGGATAGCGAAGCGGAGTCCTTTCTCCATTGCGATCGGAGCGATAAGCTCGATCTCCATCTGGATGTTGTCTCCGGGCATCACCATCTCGACCCCTGCCGGAAGGTTTGCTACTCCGGTAACGTCCGTCGTTCTGAAATAGAACTGCGGGCGATAGCCTGTGAAGAATGGTGTGTGGCGTCCGCCTTCTTCTTTTGTCAGGACGTATGCCTCTGCCTTGAACTTCGTGTGCGGGGTGATCGTTCCCGGCTTCACTATTACCTGGCCGCGTTCGATCTCCTTGCGGTCGATACCTCTCAGAAGCAGTCCGACGTTGTCGCCGGCCATTCCTGAATCAAGAAGCTTCTTGAACATCTCGACGCCCGTTACAACTGAGTTCTTCGTGTCTCTGATACCGACGATCTCCACCGGTTCGTTGACGTTGATGACTCCGCGTTCGATCCTTCCTGTTGCGACCGTTCCGCGTCCCTGGATCGTGAAGATGTCTTCCACAGGCATCAGGAACGGTTTGTCGGTCTCACGTGCCGGTGTCGGGATGTAGTCATCCACTGCCTGCATCAGTTCGTCGATCTTTGCTTCCCATGCAGCATCGCCTTCGAGTGCCTTCAGTGCCGAACCCTTGACGACAGGGATGTCGTCGCCCGGGAACTCATAGCTCGAAAGAAGTTCGCGAACTTCCATCTCCACAAGCTCAAGCAGCTCTTCGTCATCGACCATGTCCACTTTGTTCATGAACACGACCATCGAAGGCACGCCCACCTGGCGTCCCAGCAGGATGTGCTCTCGCGTCTGCGGCATCGGGCCGTCCGTCGCTGCCACCACAAGGATCGCTCCGTCCATCTGTGCCGCTCCCGTGATCATGTTCTTCACATAGTCAGCGTGGCCCGGACAGTCAACGTGTGCGTAGTGACGGTTCGCCGTCTCATACTCAACGTGGGTCGTCGCGATCGTGATACCACGCGCCTTCTCTTCCGGTGCGTTGTCGATCGAATCAAATGCCCGCACCGT
The DNA here is from genome assembly GCA_019639215.1 of Acidobacteriota bacterium. Classification (GTDB taxonomy): domain Bacteria; phylum Acidobacteriota; class Blastocatellia; order Pyrinomonadales; family Pyrinomonadaceae; genus OLB17. The sequence continues at coordinate 12,147 of JAHBSH010000043.1, read as the reverse complement.
CATCTTCGGGTTGTGCTTCGACATCACCTTCGTGATCGCCGCCGTCAACGTCGTCTTCCCATGATCCACGTGCCCTATCGTCCCGATATTCACGTGCGGCTTGCTCCGATCGAATTTTTCCTTGCTCATTTTCTCTCTATTCTCCGGTCAAAATTTATGAAATAAATAACCTTTATATACTGCTGTTTCTGGAGCCCAAGACGGGATTTGAACCCGTGACCTCATCCTTACCAAGGATGCGCTCTACCCCTGAGCTACTTGGGCTAAAACGCCAACACCTGAAAAACATAATGGAGCGGGAGACGAGACTCGAACTCGCGACATTCAGCTTGGAAGGCTGACGCTCTACCAACTGAGCTACTCCCGCTCATGGTGCATGGGGTAGGATTCGAACCTACGTAGGAAATTAATCCGACGGGTTTACAGCCCGTTGCCTTTGACCGCTCGACCACCCATGCTTCCAAATTGTTTGCTGCTGAGATTGACTTTTTGAGCCAATTAGCAAATTTCCAATATTAGCGAATACTGGCATTTAGCGCAAGTCTGCAGAGGGAGTTTTCAAATATTCCGACTAAACCAGCTTGTCCGGCGTTATGGGCAGGTCGCGAACACGCTTTCCTGTTGCGTGAAAGACGGCATTCGCTATTGCGGCCGGTATGCCGACCATGCCCAATTCGCCCAAACCCTTTGCCCCGAGAGGATTTACGATCTTATCGTCCTCTTCGACAAAGATCGTATCGATCTTGCCGATATCAGCATTAACAGGCACATGATAGCCTGCAAGATTGGGGTTCATTATCCTGCCGAGTGCATGATCGACCTCGGTCTTTTCGGTCAAGGCCATGCCGATACCCCAAACGACACCGCCCATTTCCTGACTGTGTGCACCTTTGGGATTGATGATCTTGCCGGCTGCGGTTCCCTGAACAACACGGGTTACGCGAATATTCCCGATCTCCTCATCTATCCTAACCTCAAGAAACTGCGCTCCATGAGACGCAATTACATATTTGCCGCGTTCACCCGAATCCGGGGTTGAACGATGAAGCACTGAGACCTTCCTGTCAGGATGAGCACTGAGAATATCGGCATACTTGCGATTAGTTTCAGGCTTTCCTTTTATTTGCACGGTTCCGTCCTTGAATTCAAGATCTTCAAACGCAGCACCGCTAAAGGGCGAATCGTTCTGTGCACCTGCCGCCGCCATCAATTCTTTTAGCGTTAATTCACTCGCTTCCTTTACCGCTGTGCCGACGCTTGATGTCGTGGTCGAACCACCTTGTGCCGGACTCGGCGGAAGTTCGCTGTCACCAAGAACGAACGTGATCTTCTCCAGCGGCAAACCAAGCGTCTGTGATGCGATTATCGTCATCGTAGTGTAAGTTCCCGGGCCGATGTCGGTCGTACCGCTTTCCACTCTTGCCGTTCCGTCAGCATTCAATGTAACTCTCGCAGATGCAGGTGCCTGACCCGCCGGCCACATTCCGCTCGCCATGCCCCAGCCGATCAGATATTTGCCGTCTCGCATCGAACGCGGTTCCGGATTTCTTTTGCTCCAGCCAAAGCGTTCGGCTGCCTGCCGGTAACATTCACGCAACTCTTTACTGGAAAACGGCTTACCGGTTTCGGGGTCGGTCTCGGCATAATTCCTTAAACGAAGTTCCAGCGGATCTATCTTCAACTTATACGAAAGCTCATCCAGAGCCGATTCAAGAGCGAACGCACCCGAAACCATTCCCGGAGCTCTCATCCATAGCGGCGTCTGCATATCAATACGGGCGATCTTTGAAACCGTTCTCACATTCGGACATGCATAAAGTCCACGCGCCATTCCGACCAGACTTTCCGAAAAATTCTCGTATCCAGAAGTGTTATGAGTCGCCTCATGCGTCAGAGATGTCAGCTTACCTTCCTTGTCTGCCGCAACTTTGACGGTCTGGATCGATTCAGGCCGATAACCATGAGCCGTCGCCAGTTGCCGCCGTGAATAAACAACCTTCACAGGACGACCGATCTCACGCGAAGCCATCGCCGCAATGATAAGATTTGGCCCGGGGCGAAGAGCCGCACCAAAAGCGCCGCCGACGAATGGCGAAAGTACGCGGACATTTGCCCGGTCAATACCAAATGCACCCGCTAGATAGCCTGTCGTACCTTGTATACCTTGCGTTTTGTCATAGACGGTAAGCTTTCCATTCTCCCAATTTGCCACCGTTGCGTGCGGCTCCATCGCGTTGTGATGTTCTATCGGGATGGTGTATGTGGCATCGATCTTGATCTCCGCCGCCGCAAACACTTCTTCGGGAGTGCCTCGGTTGGGCTGCTCACGTCCTGGCGTAAAGGCAGCATCTATAACTTTCGCCAGATCGGTAGAATGATCTGCCTTGTCATACGTGACCTTCACAAGCGATGCCGCATAACGCGCCTGCTCGAACGTTTCGGCCACAACAACCGCTATCGGCTGTGCGTTGAAACGGATCTCATCTGACGTCAGAGCATAGAATGGTCTGACTACTGCGTCCGGCGCCGGTGCGGGAATGGCAAGCTTTGAAAGATTCTTATGCGACAACACCTTGACGACGCCGGGCTGTTTTTCAGCGTCCGCAACGTCTATGTCGCGTATCTTGCCTTTGGCGATGGTCGATTGGACCAGATAACCGTGAACCATGCCGGGAAAGCTGAATTCAGCGATATATTTCGCAGTTCCGGTCACCTTTGCACGGCCGTCAACACGGCTTGGGCCATCCTGCTGCTGTTGGTTTTGATAGGTCATATGCGTGCCGACCTCCTCAAAGCTTTTGCTATCGCCCGTTCTGCCAGTCTTACCTTATAACCGTTATCAGAAAGCGGTTTTGCATCACTCATAGCATTTTTTGCGGCTTCCTGAAATAGTTCTGCACTTGGCTTTTTGCCAACCAGAGCCTTTTCGGCATCAAAGCACCGCCATGGCTTGTGAGCAACTCCGCCAAGCGCGATGCGTGCCTGTTTTATCGTGCCGTTTTGCAGTTCAAGAGCGGCCGCGACCGAGACCAGGGCAAAAGCATAGCTTGCGCGGTCGCGCACCTTAAGGTAATAGCTGGTCGGGGCAAAATTGTTCTTCGGAATATCGATCGAGGTTATCATTTCGCCATGAGCGAGAGTATTGTCTTTTTCCGGAGCGTTTTCGGGCAAACGATGAAAGTCCGCAAAATTTATCTTTCTTTCACGGCCGTCAACGGTCTGAACATTTACCACGGCATCAAGAGCGGCCAGAGCCACGCACATATCTGACGGGTGAATGGCAACACAATTGTCGCTCCAACCGAAAATGGCGGAATAGCGATTCAGTCCGTCCTTCGCGGAACAGCCTGAACCGGGCTGGCGTTTATTGCAGGGCGTTGCGACATCGTAAAAATATGCACATCGCGTCCTCTGCATCAGATTGCCGCCGTTCGTTGCCATGTTCCTGATCTGCGGCGAAGCTCCGGCAAGGATCGCCTGCGTCAGCATCGGAAACCCCTTTCTGACGAGAGGATGATTTGCCGTGTCCGCATTTTTTGCCAAAGCACCGATAGAAACTCCACCGCCCGAAAGCGATCTGACCAGCGAAAGCGATAACCTGGAAATGTCAACCAATTCGTTGGGTAGGTCAACGCCTTCCTTCATCAGATCGATCAGATTTGTACCGCCTGCAATAAAGCGGGCAGCGGCATTTTCCTTAACAGTTTTTACGGCATCGGCGGGCGTGGTTACGCGTTTGAAAGCAAATGGCCTCATTTCACACCTCCAGCCTGCACGTCCTCGATAGCGGCAACGATGTTCGGATAAGCTCCGCATCGGCAGATATTGCCGCTCATTCTTTCCTTTATCTCGTCGGCTGAAAGTTTTCGGTCACGAACCGCAACCGAAAGATCATTGGTCACAAAACTGGCGTCGCCTCGGTTCGCCTCTTCCAGCATTGCGATAGCAGAACATATCTGTCCCGGCGTGCAGTAGCCGCACTGCATTCCGTCGCGTTCAATAAAGGCGGCCTGCATCGGGTGGAGCTTTTCGCCATCGGCAAGCCCTTCCACGGTCGTTACTTTGCGTTCATCGCACATCGCAGCCAGCGTCAGGCACGAAAGTTCGCGGCGTCCGTCAATGATGACCGTACAGGCTCCGCACTGGCCGTGGTCACAGCCTTTTTTTGACCCTGTCATTTCGAGCTGTTCGCGGAGCGTATCCAGCAGTGACGAACGCGTATCTACGGACAGAGCATGTTCCTTGCCGTTGATGCTGAGCTTTACGGACATTTTTTCGACCGCAACGCCATCTTCAACAGCCGGACTGCTGGAAACGGCAGGCAAAACATCAGCGATATTCAACGCAACCGCACCAACACCGACAACAGCCGTTTTCTTTAAGAAATCACGCCGCGTGCCTTCGACAGAAATATCCTGCTCCTCAGGAGGTCTGATCTCATCATGCATATTTTTGGTTTGTCTGAAACGAAAACTGTATTTGAGACAATATCACAAATGCCCTGTAAAGGCCTAGATATTATCTTTATCTTCAGGCTTTGCGGAACGCGGATGAAAATTATCGTAAGCCCTTTTCAGATGAGCGTCGGTGATGTGTGTGTATATTTGTGTGGTGGAGATGTCGGCATGTCCAAGCATCTGCTGAACGCTGCGAATATCAGCACGATTTTGCACAAGATGGGTCGCGAATGAATGTCTGATCGTATGCGGCGAAACGCCTTCGAAACCGCATTTTTCCGCATATTCGCGGATCATGGTGTAGATCAGCTGGCGATTGAGCGGTTTGCCTAGAGAATTGACAAAAAGGTTTGTGACATCAATATTTTCGATCTGTCTCCGACGCGAAAGCCAACTCTTGAGCCATTCGACGGCACTTGAACCGATGGGAACACGCCGCGTTTTGCTTCCCTTTCCGGTCGTGGTCAAAATACCCATGTCCACATCAATCTCTTTCGTTTGCAGCCCGACAACCTCCGAAACACGCAATCCGCAAGCATACATCAGCTCAAGTATCGCTCGGTCGCGAAGCCCGCTCTCCGTTGCAACATCAGGGGCGGCAAGCAAAGTATCCATCTCGGCCTGATTCAGGAATTTCGGCAGGTAGAATGACCTTTGCGGTGTGTCGAGGTCTTCGGCAGGGCTTTTTTTGATGTAACCGTCCGTAAGCAGAAATTTGTAGAATCCGCGAACCGCGCTTATCAACCGCCTTTTGGAATTCTCAGAGATCTTTTGGCGTGAAAGGTCGATGAGCCATTCGCGAAGGTCTTGACGCGTCAGTTCTAAAAGCTCAAAACTGTTCTTCTCAGACCACGCCGCCAGCTTTCGCAGATCGCGTTCATAAGCCTCAAGCGAATTCTTCGCCAGGCCTTTTTCAGCACGAAGGAAAGAGACGTATTCTCTGACAAGGTCACGAGCCATATCAGATATAAGTCTATCAGATAAGCAAAGTTTCAAGGACAGACCTGATATGCTCACGGTCGAACCAGCCTGTCCTTATTCATTAAAACAGACTCTTCTCGAACAGATCGCTTTCCTTACCTGAGCATTCGGTACGATTCACCAGGACCCCTGCTTGGGATTCGAGACTTTCATAGGCTGTTTCCCGTGCCCAGTTAAGCGACCTTATGTCAGATTCCACACGTGCTTTATTGAGTCGGCTGTAAAGCAGGGTTTTGGTAATGCATCTGTCCTCGTCATTCATCAAACTAAGGCTTTCCATTAAAACAGGCACCGCGTCGTCACTAAGTGTGGCGTTGTATCTCGCATCAAATTCGCGGCCTTGCTGCATTAGTTGGATATTCTTTCGGGCGATGAAAGCAGTCGGATCCATCAGGTTTGTTCCGCCCAGTACGATAATGGCGGCCCACAAAGCTCCCCATGCAAAGTTGTTTCTTCTGCCGCGAAGCACCGTCCATCCGAACCACGCAAACACGGCAGCAAGCCAGGTGATCACCATCAGCGGATAAAACCTTACGGTCGTCCAACCGTAACCGAGCGGCCCGGTCAGCAGTATTATCCGCTGAACGGCCGACGCCATGATGACAAAAAGCAATGCGACCTGTATGCCTGCAAAAACGCGAAAGATGACCTCATTCCTTGCGTTGTCACGCCGCAGGAGCCAATGCGACGCCAGAAGGATCGGCAGTACAAGAAACGCAACCGCGACCAGTTCACCAAACCCGCGACGTGCAAAATCAGCCAACTTTAGGTCGGGAGTGCTCTGCACAAGCTCCATACCGCCGAAAAGATAAGGTATCTGAAAAACGACAAAGCTCAGGAACAGCAGATTGACAAGGCCAAGAATTATGACCGTTTCAACCGTGCCAAGCGTGAATGCCTGAGGAAAGCGAGTGTTGTCCCAGTTTTGCCAATCGCGTTGCGCCGGTTCAGGTGAAGAAACGGCCACGCCGTCACCTTCTGCCGTCGCATCAGGTGCCACCCCTCCTTTGTAAGGAGGGGAGTTTTCGGACTGGTTTATATGTTCCAAAACCGTCGCGTTGTCAGGCAGAGGGCCGGGTTCGGTAACAGGGTCGGTTGACAGATTTTGGACGAAGCCTGATTCGGTCGCCTTGGCCTCCTGTTTTGGTTCAGCGTCAGGTTGCGGTATCGGCGAAGCCTCTGCAGGCTGCGCGACGGATGCGGTTGCCGATACAAAATGATCGACCAGCGATCCGCGAAAATATCCCGCGACCAGCCATGCAAAAATAGATGTCAGAGCTACATGAGAGATGACGGTGTCTATTTCAAAATTGAATGTCCGGTTGGCAAAGTCTTCGAAAGCCGCGTCAGCAGCCATGAACAATCCGCCAAAGATAAGCACCAGCGGCAGAGCGACCGCAACACCGCGAAGAACCGCGAATACGCTTTGCTAAGGCGATTGCCCGGCATCGCTTTCCAATCTATATCGGCGCCGAGCAAAATGAACGGACCGACAAGCGAGATGATCCCTGACCAAATGAACCCGACGCCGTAATGAAAAACACCTGCGATTCGCTGGTTGATGCCAAAATTGGGCAGAACAAGAACGCCCATTATCACCAATATCGCCAGCGTGTCATATACAAGAAGTTCTTCGGCATCGCGGAGCAGGAACATTGATGCGAAAAACACCATCGCACCTTGCAGCGACAGCGTCCTCAGGGTCAACAGCTCCGGCCTGTGTCGCACGGTAATGAATATCATCGCCGCCGTGAACACCGTCACGAACAGAAACGCATTCGCTCCCCACGGCGTCTGCCGCAACAGCAGATTTCCCGCTACACCTACAACCAACGCTGTCAACAATATCTCTAAACCGGTTCGTGTTCGTTCATTCATATAACTAATGAAGAGTAGATCTAAATTTCCTCTGCTTTTAACACTCTCTGCTCAGTTTTGTTCCAAGATATTTCAAAACCCGCCCGTTAACGCTGGCGGTTTTGACCTTTCATTGCGTTTATCAGTGCTTCCATGTGGTCGAGGTATTTCTCCAACGCCTTGCGGCCTTCTTTCGTGATCTTGTATTCGGTCAGCGGTACGCGATCAAGGAACGATTTTTTGACGGTAAGATAGCCCGCGTCCTCAAGCTTTCGAGCGTGAACGCTGACGTTGCCGTCGGTCGTATCGAGCAGGCTTTTTAGGTCATTAAAACTCAGCTTTTCGTTTGCCGCCAAAGCACTGATAATGCCCAGCCTCATTCTTTCGTGAATGACTTTATCTAGATCGTTCGAGACCTTTTCGGCAGCATGCTCGACACGCAGTGTGTGGCGCTCGCCATTACCGTCATCTCTTTTTAAAGCAATATTCTTTTTGTACATATTCAAAATGCGTTCTATATTCGCCGCTGAAGAACCGTCGCAATAAGAGCCGTCGCTCCGGACAATATCGCGACGAGCAACGCCGGCGATACGACCCCGGTTATATCTTCGCCGGTTCCACGGGCAAGGAACATCACCGTCACTATACCGGCCAACATCAATACACTGAGTATCATCGCCGAATACTTTACCGTCTTCATAAATGTAAGATCTATATGCATGATCTGCTCCTCGGTCTTAACTTCCGGCGAGTGGTGTCCCAAAGATCCCGACAGCCAATTCAGCCCAAACGATCAACAGCAAGAGCAGAATTGCCGCACATGCAGCTATCCTTGTCCAAAATCCTGTAACTATTCGTAAAGCCATCTCTATCGCCAGTCCGCTGCCAAAAAGCAGAATTCCGGCAACGATGAAATCAAAAATGCCCCATTTGACCTCGCCGGTAAATTGCATCGCCACAAAAGGCACTGATAACAGCACGGCAGCGATGAAAAGTATTCCGAATAACCTGAAATTGTTGTTTTTACTTAATACCTGTTCCATATATTCATCCTCCATAGCGGCGAGCTATCCCCGCTCAACGTGTCCGTAGCCCGCACGTCAGTAAGGGCTCTACTACACTCTGTCATGATCTCGCTTATCCAGATCATCTCCCTGCTCTAGCTCGACGTATCTGATCGCTTCGGAGATATCTCCCTCTGTCCATAAATATTTCGTACTGCCGTGTCTAGACCACACTTTTGCATCCTTCGGCACCAGTCCGGATGTCCTAAGACTCCTTGTTGCGTAAGCCTTAAACCTGGTCATCAGGCGTTCGGGGCTTCCTCCATCATTGGCTACGACCAGATGTACATGGTTTGACCTGACATTTAACGCATAAAGCGTCACTTTTAGAAATAGACATACCTCTCGTATCGCCCGGTTAACAATAAGTCGCCTTTTCGAGTCCAGTTGAAAAGATCTTGACTTCATTAGCCGTTCCCTTTTCTCTTTCATTTCTTCATCAGACTTGATCTTGGGATCACCGAATCGGTTGAAGTATCTTCTGTCCATACTTCCCCGTTCATCACCGTGAAGCCATGTCCCATAGCAACGGAATGTGATGAGATAGGCTAAAGGCTGACTCCTGTCTTGAAATTCGATATAGTCCCGATTCATATGCCACGTTTCCTGCCTGAGCCGATGTTCACATGAGCCCTTACTTACGTGCGGGCTACTGACAGGGTCTTCTCATCCTCCATAGCGGCGAGCTATGATAAAGCCAAAAATGATGTGCAGAAGCCCAAAGCTCAACGCCATCATCTCGTCGCCAAAACCTTTGGGAAGAGCCATAGTTATTGCTCCCAGACCCAGAAAACACCAGCCCATCACTGGCACAGCCTTTACCGAATAGGTTCCGCCGTTGATAACGGCAACTCCGTATAAAAGCATCCACATTCCGGCCATGACGTTGTAATGCTCAAATCGCCACAGGCCAAGCGTCAATATCGCTCCGACAATGATCGCCGGAGCAAAACTCATCGCGAATTTACGCGCCGGTACCGAGACGAGAGAGGTCTTTGCGATCTTCGATTTTTGCCACATCGCCAACAGTCCGATGGATGCGGCAAGCACTGCTTCTGTTATCCAAACGACCAGCCAATTGCGTAGATATATCTGCCCGTTGGCGATATAGGCCGCTCCAATTGCGGTAACGCCCATTAAAATTCCGCCATAGCCCGGAACGGCCGTAAAACTGGTAGAACGCTCCATCGCATCGCGAATGTAACGCAGATTATCCATCGCCCGGTCTGAGATATTTACCGGTTCGTCATCGGCTTCTCTTTCTTTTTTGATAGGTTGAATGTTTGCCATCGCAAAAGGAACTATATGCCAAGTAGTTCCGCTTGTCAAGCACTTTATACTATAAAGTGAGTGAGAACAATTTCCGGCTGGTTATCGAATTATGATTTGGAAAAACTACCTTTCTTTTATTTGAATTTTCTTGCCTTTTCCCGTTCGTTCACTACATCGCCATAGTTCTTTACGGGATCGGCGGATGGGTCTGCGACCAGATATGTCCAGCGGTCGCCTTGGCGGATAAAATGGCTGCCGTTCCATTTATAAACGGTGCGGGTGAAATGTGTCGGGCAGCAAAGCTGTGCATCGTCACCAAAGATCTTTCCGGTTTCCACCTCACCAAGCAAAAAGCGATCCTGACCGTATAGTTCTACGACAAGCAAGCCGTTTTCAGGCCGCATGTCTTTTAGTCCGCCGTCGGTTCTGTCACCTGTGCGGAACATCCATATCAGCTCAGGCTTGTCGTCCTTCCATTCGTAAACGTAGGCGACCTGCGGTATGGCGTTTCCGGCGGTTTCGATCTTGAGTATTACTATTGCCTCATCCTGTCCGTCACCGGTCGCATCAAAATATTTTGTCACTACATGTGACATCCCGATGCGTCTTTCGGCGCGAAGCCGTGCCTTTTCCTCATCGCTGACGTCCTCGCCCGAAGTTCCTGGTATCGGCGGCACGCTGCCTCCTTCAAGGGCTATGTCCTTGCCGTCAGGATTTTGCCAGCCTCGCGGCAGCGGATAAGAATAGTTGAGGAAATCGACTCCCGCAAATGGAGACGAAGTTGACCTGAAACGATCATCGGTAAGCTCAGCCTGCAGGTCAGGAAACTCAGGTGTAGGCTCCGGCGTCGGTTCGACCGGAGGAACAGCTTCTTCCACTACGGCATTTTGAGCATTGGCTCCGTCCGAAATATCGGAACCGCTCTCAGATCCGCAGCCGGAAAGAAAAAATATCATTGAGGCCGCCGTTAAAAAAGCGGCCTTTCTGAGGTAAAAGACGGTCATCGAAAATCAATATATCGCAAAGTGTGCGATACCGATCGTTCGGGGGTTAAAGACCGGTCAGGCCCTAAAATAAAAACTATGCCCGTGTGAGGTTCCGGTATTTTATACGGTGCGGCTGATCAGCATCATGTCCAAGCCGCCGCTTTCTATCCGCTTCGTATTCGCTGTAATTGCCGTCGAAGTACTCGACATGAGAGTCACCCTCGAAAGCAAGTATATGAGTTGCGATACGATCAAGGAACCAACGATCATGGCTTATTACGACGGCACAGCCGGCAAAGTTTTCCAAAGCTTCCTCGAGCGCACGCATGGTGTTTACGTCAAGGTCATTCGTCGGTTCGTCCAACAGGATAACATTTGCACCGCTTTTTAGCATCTTTGCCAGATGAACGCGATTGCGTTCGCCGCCCGAAAGCTGGCCGACACGCTTTTGCTGATCGCTGCCGGAAAAATTGAAACGCGAAACGTACGCACGTGAGTTCATCTCACGCTTGCCCAACTGCACTACATCAAGGCCATCGGATATTTCATCAAAAATGGTCTTGTTCGCATCAAGACTATCACGCGACTGATCGACATAACCGAGTTTGACCGTCGGCCCAACGCGAAAACTTCCGCTGTCGGCTTCATCTTGTCCGGTTATCAGGCGAAACAGGGTTGTTTTGCCCGCACCGTTAGGGCCGATCACACCGACGATGCCTCCGGGCGGCAGCGAGAATTCGAGGTTTTCGAAAAGCAGCTTGTCGCCATAAGCCTTTGAAACACCGTTTGCCTCAATGACCAGATCGCCGAGGCGTTCGCCCGGCGGTATGAATATCTCAAGCTCTTCGCTGCGTTTCTCGCTTTCGGTCGCAACCAGCTTTTCGTAATCGTTGATACGTGCTTTAGATTTGGCATGGCGGCCTTTCGGCGACATTCGTATCCATTCCAGTTCGCGTTCAAGGGTTTTCTGACGCTTGTCCTCGGTCTTTTGCTCCTTAGCAAGCCGCGCCTGTTTCTGCTCCAGCCACGAAGAATAATTGCCCTGATAAGGAATACCTTCGCCGCGGTCGAGTTCGAGTATCCACCCGGCGATGTTGTCCAGAAAATATCTGTCGTGTGTAACCGCGATGATCGTGCCTTCGTATTTTTGCAGATGCTGTTCCAGCCACGCGACGGTCTCGGCGTCGAGGTGGTTCGTCGGCTCGTCCAGCAACAGAATATCCGGCTTTTGCAGCAAGAGCCTGCACAATGCGACGCGGCGCTTTTCACCACCGGAAAGATTTTTTATAGGCGTATCGGCGGGCGGACAGCGAAGAGCGTCCATCGCCATTTCCAACCGCGAATCAAGATCCCAGGCATCAGCCGCATCCAGTTTTTCCTGCACCTCGCCCTGGCGTTCGATAAGAGCGTTCATCTCATCATCGTCCATCGGCTCGGCAAATTTGGCGTTTATCTCTTCAAATTCTTTCAGAAGATCAACGGTCGATTGCACTGCTTCTTCGACTATCTGGCGAACTGTCTTCTCATCAT
>JAHBSH010000042.1 GCA_019639215.1 Acidobacteriota bacterium | reverse complement strand
CTGAGCAGATAGCCGAACAGATAGAATTCCTCGGCGGATCTATCTTTTCCGGAGCCGGATGGAATAACTCGTCGGTCAGCGTTAGCGTCACAAAGGACAAACTAGATAAGGCAATGGATATCTTGGCCGACGTTGTACTTAACCCGACCTTCCCTCAGGATGAACTCGACCTATTGAAGACTCAATATCTTGACGGCTTGACCTACAGCCTGACACAGCCGGGTTTTCTGAGTAATTATGTCGCGAGCAAATACAGTTACCGCGAGCATCCGGCAGGCGGAACACCCCAAAGCATCGAAACTATATCCCGAGACGACGTCGTTAAATTTTATACCAACGCTTTCGCATCAGACCTTTCGACGATTATTTTTTCGGGGGACATAAATCAAAAAGATGCTGATATTCTCTCAACTAGGATGTTTGGCCAATGGGCAATACCCCAGCGTTTGGAAACGGGATCTGGCGGTGGGACCCGCTACGGTGACTTGAGAGGTGAAGGAGTTCTCAACCGTTTTCTTGTTATTGACCTTCCACATTCAGGACAAGCCTCGGTTACATATCATAAGCAGATCAAGACTATCGGAAGAAGTAGTAAAAGCTATTATCCTGCCAGCGTAATGAACTCCGTACTCGGCGGCGGTTATTCATCACGTCTGAACCAGGAGATCCGTATCAAGCGTGGTTTGAGCTACGGAGCCGGAAGTAGTTTTAGTTGGCGCTTCGCACACACCAATTTCGGAACAAGAACTCAAACCAAGAACGAATCGGCCGCAGAGGTTGCATCGGTGATCGTGGATGAGTTGGGTAATTTGGCAAAGTCTCCTATAGAGGAGTCTGAGCTCATCCCGCGAAAAGCCGTTTTGACTGGTGGTTTTGGCCGCAATATCGAGACCAATGGTGGACTGGTCAATGCTCTCGCCGATCTATATTCATTCGGGATCTCTCCAAACTCGTTGAATGATTATATGCCCGGTGTTAATGCTGTAACAGATAAGCAGATCAGAGACTTTGTCACAGCAAATCTTTACGGCGGTGATATTATAATTGTTGGTGATTATTCGCTTTTCAAGGACGATCTGGCGAAGCGGTTTCCGAATATAAAGCCTGAAGTCATCCCTGTCACGGAACTGGATATCACAAGGCCTGGCCTGCGTAAATAGCTGTAAAGGCTTCCGAAATTACCAAATGCGAGCGGATACTGATAAATTATAAGTATTCGCTCGTTTTCTTTATGCACAAGAATCTTCGTTCCTTTATCGACACGCTAAAACGGGAAGGTGAGATCGTTGAGGTCTCGGCTAAGGTCGATCCGTATCTTGAGATCGCCGAAATACACAGGCGAGTCATCGATGAACAGGGAAAGGCACTGCTTTTTACCAACGTAAAAGGTTCTCAATTTCCTGTCGCGACCAATCTTTTCGGAACGATCAAACGCATCGAACTTGCTTTTGGAAAACGTCCTCAGGAATTTGTCCGCCGTGCGGTCGAGATGGTCGAGATACTTCTGCCGCCAAAACTAGGAAAGCTATGGCAGTATCGCGACATGGGCAAAACCGCCCTACAACTTGGCACAAAAAAAGTAAAGAACGCACCCGTCCTTGAGGTAAAACAGGCTGAAACTGATCTCGAAAAACTGCCGCTACTTCAGCTTTGGCATGAGGACGGCGGCCATTTCAATACGCTCCCGCTTGTTTATACGGAAAGCCCGACGTCAGGCAAACATAATCTCGGTATTTACCGTATGCAGCGTTATGACAAACGCCGAACCGGCATGCACTGGCAGATCGGTAAAGGCGGCGGATTTCATTATCACGAAGCCGAACAACGCAACGAATCTCTTCCTGTGACGGTTTTTCTTGGCGGGCCGCCGGCGATGATATTATCGGCGATCGCTCCATTGCCTGAAGACGTGCCCGAATTGATGCTTGCTTCGCTGCTTGCCGACGGAAAGATCGGAATGGCGGAAAATCCGCTTGGCGGTCATCGTCTTCTAGCTGAAGCCGAATTTGCTCTTGTCGGCCACGTCCCGCCGCACGAACGGCTTCCTGAAGGCCCGTTCGGCGACCATTATGGCTATTATTCTCTGACACACGACTATCCCGTTTTTTATGCCGTTGCGGTTTTTCACCGCAAGGATGCGATCTATCCCGCAACTGTCGTCGGCAAACCGCGACAGGAAGATTTCTTCATCGGCGATTATTTGCAGGAACTTCTTTCGCCGCTTTTTCCGGTCGTGATGCCGGGTGTTCGCGACCTTTGGAGCTATGGCGAGACGGGATTTCATTCGCTGGCGGCGGCGGTCGTAAAAGAACGATATACCCGCGAAGCTTTGTCCGCCGGGTTTCGTATCCTCGGCGAAGGCCAGCTTGCATTGACCAAGTTTCTGCTTTTGACCGATGCCCCGCAAGATCTTCGCGATTTTAAATCGCTTTTCGAGCATATCCTCGCCCGAGTTGAGTGGCAGCGTGACCTGTTCATCTTTTCGCAAACTGCTTTTGATACGCTCGATTATGCAAGCGGCAAGATAAATCACGGCAGCAAAGCTATCCTAATGGGAATGGGCGATGCCAAACGGGAACTGGCTCGTGAATTCAAAGACGAGCTTCCTGCCGGAGCAATTAAAGCCGAACCGTTCTGCGGCGGCTGTCTGGTCGTTAAAGGCACCACTTATGAGAACGATAAGGAACTTGCCGAAAGGCTCGCCCGCTCCGATGCTTTTGATGAATGGCAAATGGTCGTTATCCATGACGACATAAGTTACGCCTCATCGGTTGAGAAATTCCTTTGGGCAACGTGGACCCGATTTGATCCCGCTCGTGATATCTATGCGAGATCGGTAGATGTTAAAAACAATCACCTCGGTTATAACGCCCCGATCTTTATCGACGCTCGAATGAAATCATGGTATCCAAATGAGGTCGAACCGCGAGAGGATATCGTAAAGCTTGTGGACGAACGTTGGAATGAATATTTTAGCTAGATAGTTATGAAAAAATGGCTTAAACGCATTGGCATTTTAATAAGCGTTCTCGTTCTGCTTGCGGCGGCATTTCTTTCCTACGCTTATTTTATCGAGCCGCGGCAATTTGTCATCATCGAAGAAACGCTTGTCGTTCCGCATTGGGACAAAGAGCTTAACGGCTTTCGCGTCGTTGTCATCACTGATCTTCACACCGGTTCCAATTACGCTCCGCCGGAACGGATTCGCTACGTGGTCGAACAGGCAAATGCTCAAAACGCCGACCTTATTGTATTGACAGGCGACTATGTGAGCGAATCGAAATGGGACAGAGAAGCACGTAATAAACCCGAAGGCACGGATAGAACCGAACTAAAGGTTCCTGTCGAAACTATCGCCGAAAGCCTAAAAGGATTTAAGGCGAAATACGGTGTGTATGCCATCATCGGCAATCATGACTGGTATCACAATGAGCAAAAGATACATCGGCTGTTCGAAGCGATCGCCGATATAAATGTTCTCCAAAATGAGGTCACTGAAATAGACGTTGATGGCCATAAGCTCCGCATTTGGGGGATTGAAGATCTTTATAGAAACAGAAAGGTTCCTGCCGAACCCTTTGAGTCTTTAGCGGAAAAGAAGAACGTCATTGTTCTAACCCACAATCCCGATTCGCTTTTACAGGCTCCAGAGGGTTTTTCGATAATGTTCGCCGGACATTCCCACGGCGGACAGCTCAACTGGCCGATCATTGGCCCATTTGCTGTCTTTAACGACAAGCGTTTTATGGATGGACACGCCGCCGTTGACGGCAAACACGTCTATGTTTCCAGCGGTGTCGGCACAAGCGTTCTGCCGTTTCGCTTTCGCGTTCCGCCCGAGATAAATGTCATCACTCTTAATTCTGCCGACTAGATCATGACGCTTTCGCGAAAGATATTAAGTATTCTCGGCGGCTTGGTCGCATTATCTGTCATCTGTATTGCGTATGGCTATTTTATCGAACCCTATTGGCTGCGTATAAATCATACTGAGATAAAAATTAAAGATTGGGATCCTGCATTCGACGGATTAAAGATCACTGCCATCTCAGATATTCATGCCGGATTTCATCCCGTCGATCATGCGATGATGAGGCGTGTAGTTGAAACGGTCAATAGCACCGAGCCTGATGTCATAGTTCTGCTTGGAGATTTCGTATCAAATTATCGCGAAATGTCGCAGGTCAGAATGCCTGCGGGTGAAATAGCCTCAGGACTCACAGGCCTCAAGGCAAGGCTGGGCGTTTTCGCCGTTTTGGGAAATCATGACGGTTTTTACGACACTGACCTGCTTGCAAGTGAATTTGAAAAGGCGGGAATACGAGTTTTGCAGGATGAAGTAAGCGTTATTGAACAGAGCGGCAAGAAGCTCCGTATCTTCGGGATGATAGATCATCTGCACATGGGCGGCTGGACGGATTTCAATCAAAAAAAACAGCGGGGTCTAGCCGCTGTGCCGCCTGAAGGCCAGATCATCGTTCTTCAGCACGGGCCTGACATCTTTCCGGCGATAAATGCTCTAAATACATTCGGTGAACCATATAAGCTGATGCTTGCAGGCCACACACATGGCGGGCAGATACGTTTTCCCATCCTCGGTGCACCGATGGTTCCTTCATCTTTTGGTCAAAAATATGATAGAGGACATATTACCGAAAACGGAAAGCATCTTTTTGTAACTTCAGGTATCGGCAACAGCATATTGCCGTTTCGATTTATGTCCCCGCCTGAGATCACCGTTCTCACTATTCGTTCCGATCGCTCCGAATAACCGCCCTATTTCAGCATTTTCTTAACGCGATTCATATTTCCGTCATTCTTTGCGGGCTCTATCTCTAATATCCTGCACATCAGGCCGTATACGTCAACAGATTCAATAGTTGATGCACGGTATCTGTTCTTGAACTTGCCTCCGTGTCCGATAAAGACCGCACGCATTTCCTTAGCTTTATTATCATAGCCGTGGCCGCCGCGCGTCAGGTGATTTTCTCCGGCTTTTGTTGCTGACTCAGCCCAGCGTGTCGTGGCGAGTCCGTAACCTATTTGTGCTGCAACGATTATCGGAGCGATCCTTTTATTCTTGCCGAACTTTAGTCTCTTCGGCAAATCATTTTTGCGATAGACCTTTGCACCTTTTGGCAGATTTTTCTTTAAGGTTCGATAGATCATATCTTCGCGCCCAGGCTTGGGAAATATCTGTGTAAATTCGCCGTTCCACAGTACGCGTTCAGCATCTTTAGTATCAAATAGATTGTCTAAGACGATCCTTTCACCGACCTGATAAGGTGCCATGCCGTGGTCTGAAACAATGATCAGGTTCACCTTTTCCTCGATCCCACGTGACCGCAGACCGCTGACAAGATCCCCGATCGACGAATCTACTTTCATCACAGCCTCGCTGGTTTTGGCGCTATCGGGACCATAGCTATGGCCGGCATCATCAACGTCAGAAAAGTAAAGCGTTATCATTTGTGGCCTTTGCTCACGTGGAAGGTCTATCCACTCAAGAACTGTCCTTACTCTTACTTCATGCTCTGTTGTATGTTCGTAAGGTTTCCAGTATCTGGGCTGTGAACCACTAATTGCAGCTTCTGAGCCGGGCCAGAAAAAAGATGCCGCGATCTTTCCCTGACGCTGAGCAGTGTTCCATATTGGTTCGCCGCTCCACCATTTAGGATTTGTCACCTGTTCTTTTATTGAAAGGCCAAACTGCGCACCGATCTCATCGTCCCACATATTATTTTCGATAATTCCGTGGTTATCGGGGTAGAGTCCTGTGACAAGGGTATAATGATTAGGGAATGTTTTAGTCGGATACGCAGGCTTCATCCATTTGGCACGCGTGCCTTCTGCGGCAAGCCGTGAAATGACCGGCGGTCGGAATTTTTCAATATAATCCGCACGAAATCCGTCAACCGAAATAAGGATCACGGTCTCATCCAGATCATTTATCTTATTCTGTGCTGAGGCAGCCGTAAAAAGCAGAAGCAGCACGGCCATCAGCAAAACCTTCTTTGCATTCAATATTTGTCTTAACATTTTTAGCTTTGACCGGTCGGTATGGTTAGTTTATAGCATACTCGTTATGCAGTCGTTTCATCCAATGACCCAAATATCTATCCTGTTGGCGATATTTAATGTAAACTTAAGTATCTCGTCGGATCATAAAGGAAATGCCTATGAAAATAATGTCTGTTCTTATAGTCGTATTTGCAGTGGCGATGTTCTCAGCTTGCGATGTTCAGAGCGGCATAGCACGAAAAAGCGTAGAGAAACTTGAACCGTCTCCAACACCAACGCCGTCACCGACGCCAACGCCCGTGCCGATAGATCCTGCCGATGTAATAAAGGTTGAGACATTGGAAGTCGGGCCAATGATCTCATTCAACGGCCCTGAAACAAAGAAGACGTTGAATTGCGATAAATCCAACCGTGTAATGATCAATCAGGACAATGCCGTAATAACCATTAATGGTGCGTGTGGGCAGATAATCGTAAATGGAGACGGTAACGAGATAAAAGCAACGGCAATGATCGATGTCGTTTTCAATGGCGGCGGCAATACCCTGACGCATACAAAATATGTGAATACTGCTCATCCGCGCGTCACTGATAATTCCGGTGACAATACCGTCGAAAAAATAACGGCCGGTCAGAAACCGGCCGCGAAATAGCTTATCTACGTTGGCTGTTCACTTTGCCTCGGGAACAGCCTCAAAACCGCCGTCGAAGAACTTCCGTGTATTGACGGTCGTTATTTTTGCAACCGAGCCGTGATCGAGACTTTCATTGACCACTTCTATATGGCGGAGTTTATTTCGTCCAATGCCATTAGCCCGCATCGCCTTCATAGCATTATGAGTATTTTCGGGTGCAACGATATTGTCGGTCGAAAGATTCTGCAAAAGCATTTCTGTTCTCGGCTTCCAGTCAAAGACGTTATTCCGTGCCATTTCGCGAATAACAGGATCGCTTGTATCGAGTGTTTCAAGCGCTTCGATAAAACGCTTGGTGAGCAGCCTCTCAACAGACCTTGTGGAGCCTGAAAGGGTTGAGACAACCGCCAGCCGCAACAATATGTCCGTTTCGCTTCTGCCGTCCTTAAATGCGGTGTTTACGGCCATAGACACCGGTTTTGAGAAATAATCATCAGCATTTACACCATATTTATCCTTAAAATATTTGACGCAATAGCCTAGCAGAAATGCCCTTGCGATCAGGTCTTTGCCGCTTGCCTCTGCCAGCAGATAATCGCGTGTCGCACCGGTAAGGTCATACGGCCCTGACATCGGGGCTGAGCGCGTCACGTGATATTTCTTGTCGTTTTTTTCTTCGAGCAACTTCGTCAGACCCATCGCGGTTCCGCCGCCTTCTGAATAGCCTGTTACAAAAAGGTTGTCGCCAAGTTTATATGCCATTCGATCTGTCAGGGATCTTGCAGCATCGATGATATCAACTCCGCTCTGCGCGTTCACCAGATTGAGCGGGTAGGGATGAAGGCGCTTATTGTCGCCGAGGCCGATATAATCCGGCATGACCATCGCATATCCTCCGGTAGCAAAGGCCGCAAGCTCCTGATAGAAAGACGCTGAATCATCCTTCGCTTTGAACCGAGAAGGAGAATCTTTGCGGTTCCACTGCGTACCGTGCATATAAACGACGAGACCTTTTGGTGCACCGGAACGCGGCAAAGCGGCAAGTCCTGTCAGATTAACTGGTTTGCCGTCCTCATCGGTCGAGGTGTAAGTGATCTTATAAAGATCCACGTCGCTATCAAATCTAGGCAGCCCGGCGTCTTTAAGATGTTTCTCAACCCGGGCATTTGCAACATCTGCCGTTAGAACTGCGTTCTTACTGAATGATACTAGCCGCTGGGCGGAAACACCGGATGCGGCAATTAGAATGGCCAAAGAAAGCAGGGCAAAGCGTGAAAGATAGGTTCTTAGCATATTGATTTAACTGCCTGTTAAAGTATCTGACGAATATTATCACAAGAATTTTTTCGGCAACGCTCAGTTTTCAATTTGAGCAAAAGAAGGCTACAGCATTTGCATCACGTCTTTGTTGTCGCTGTTGTCTGCCTTGGAATATTTCTTGTAGAGCGGAACAGCAGGGAATTTGCCGTCTTCCCAATCGATCATTGCTTGTTTTGCCTCGCCGATCGTGTCAGCGATAAAGTTCCAGTAGATAACGGTCGGCTCCGGTAAAGGTTCGCCGCCGATGATGACAAAACGCGAATCTGCTTTTACTTCAACGGCAATGCTGTCGCCGTCAGAAAGTTTCGCAAGATCGTATCGCGAAACGGTCTCGCCGAAAATGGAGATCTCGCCTTCGCAGACATAAACGGCGAGTTCGTGCGTCGGGTCGGCGGCAAATCTTACATCGGCTCCGCTATTTGCTTCGATGTCCAGATAAACAAGTTCCTGAAATGTCGGTATCGGTGACATTTCACCCGCACATTCCCCGGCGATCACCGTTACTATATAGCCGTCGCCATGTATTTGCGGTAGAACGCTTCTGTCAAAATGTTCGAATGCCGGATCTGTCTTACGATCTTTGTGCGGAAGGCCGACCCACGTTTGCAGGCCGTGTATTCGCGGCTGCGGCGTTACGACCTGTTCAGAATGTGTGATCGCTCTGCCTGCCGTCATCCAATTCACATCGCCGGGACGGATCAGCTGTTGCTGATCGAGCGAATCCGTGTGCAGTATCTCGCCATCAAAAAGATATGTCACCGTCTGTAAACCGATGTGTGGATGCGGCGGCACATCAAACTTCTCAGGTGATATGTTGGTCTCATTAAAATGATCAAAGAACACAAATCCGCCTACACGACGCAGCTCTCGTCGCGGCAACGCCCGCCTAACAACAAACTCGCCCGGAAGGTGCGATTCAGCTGCGGCAAGTATCATTTCCACCTTTCTCATTTACTTATCTGAATAGCCTATCGTTTCCAGCATCTCTACTCGTATTTCCTCACCGGGAGATGCAAAACCCGGAAACTCGATCTTTTCACGTTGTGCATATCCTTTTTTCTTGACCGTCACATAGAGCATTGCTGTGGGGCGATGCCATGCCGTGAGTTCAAATTTGCCGTCTTTATCTGTGAACGCCTTTACCTCACCGAGTGTCGGGCCAAAGGAAACCTCAGCATTTTCCAGTGGCTTGCCGTAGTTCATCACAACGCCCTTTGCTGTTGTCTGGCACGAGTTAAAAAAGCAGCCGCTGCCGACGATCACCAGAATACCCAATGCCAAATTACCTAGCGCTCTATTTCGCATAGTGAGGTCACCTCTCACAATTAAGAATTAACAATGCAGAGTTCCTATCTAAGCCCTAACAACGATCTCCGCCTTTATTGAGTTAGCAATGTAACATTCCTTGTGTGCTTTGTGATGCAGAATGTCGATCTCTTCGCTTGTTGGCAAAACCTCTCCGCCCCATTCTATCTTTGGCACAAGCGTTATTTTGCTTATCCATTGCCTGCCGTTGACGTCCGCCGCCATCTCACCGACAGCTTCATCGGTATAGCCTTCCACCTGAAAACCAGACTTCGCCGCCAGATACAAAAACGTCAACATGTGACACGAAGAAGCCGCAGCCACTAGAGCTTCCTCAGGATCGACCGCCGCCTCAACCGAATACGGAACCCGCACCGCATGAGGCGATGAACTAGCGGGAACAGTCACACCACCGTCAAACGACCACGTATGCCCGCGAGTGTATTGGTTTTTAGTGAACGCCTCCGCCGAATCGTTCTTCCATGCAATGTTTGCTGTATATGTTGACATGTCAGTTCCAATGAACCCGTCTAATGACGGTGTTGAGATGGTGTGAAGTTACTACGAACAAGCTAAGGGAAACCAGGCAACACGAAAAGAAAATCGTTGTTTCGCTCTTAAGTCCAAAAACCCGTTCAGGTTGTCGTTATCTTCATGCGACACTTTAATAATTTTCGCTGGCTTCTCACCCTTATTTTTGAATTCTTGCAAGTCTTCTTTAGCATCCGACAACAATTTTGTTCTACTGCAACAACCAGTATGAGCTCGGAGATTCTCCTTATCGTAATGGCGAACAGAAGCATAAACTAAATAACTCTCGCCAAGTTTGAAGTCAGAGTTTTTAGAGCTGGTGTTGGTAATAATTATGGTTTCGGGTAAATCAGTTTTCCAAGCTGTTCCAATCTCAAATATTACTTTGAACTGATAGTAGTCAGTATTTGTAGTAGTATCAGTATTTCTGCTTTCTTCAATCTTTTTTATCTCGATTACTTTACCCACAAACACAGCTTTTGATCCGCTAAATTCATCATAAACAGAAAAATAATTCTCAATGCAGCTTCCACATTGAGAATAAACAGTACTGTTTCCAAAAGTGATTATGCTGATACACAAGATTGCTAAAACTATATTTCTCATGTTGCACCAACTCCATATCATAAGAAAAAAGCCTGAACCCGCACCACATGCGGCGAAGAACTAGCGGGAACAGTCACACCACCGTCAAACTCCCAAACGTGTCCACGCGTGTATAGGTTTTTTGTAAAACCTTCCGCCGAGTCATTTTTCCAAGCTATATTTACAGTGTAGTTTGCCATTTCTATCAGCGTACGAACCGTATTGAAATAAGCACAATGATGCCACCAAGCACTAACGCAATAACTGTAAGGATCATTCTGGATCCCTGAAATGCCTGCGGCCCCGCAAATAATTCATTGAGCATACCGTCGTCATCCCTTCTCTCATTTCGCCAAACAGGTAGATCTCGCCCATACTTCAAGATCCACAATCCTGAACCTATTAAAGCTATCCCGATAATCAAACGGATCATAGCCCCTTTTCTCAGTCATCAATAAATGGAGCAGCTTCGGGAACAAGGCGTTTCGCGTTGTTTCGTGTAATCTGCCAAGTTCACTAACGGGAAGCATTGCTGTTATGCCAGTAGTTCATCGATCTCTTCGCCCTGCAGTTTAACTATCTTCCCGTCACGTTCGACCACGACATAATTGCCGAGTTTCCTGTGCCGTATCAAAGCCTCACGAACAGCCCGATTGTAGGCTTCGGTGATCTTGTCGCCATAAGTATTAAATATTGTTGCTTTTGGATTTTTGTTCAGCTTGATATCTCGTCCCATAAATGTTCATTCTTAATCTTTAAGCCGCCAACATCGGAAAACTCTGCAATCAAATTAAGCGGTATGAACCTTCCGTCAAATATTTTCCAAGAATCTGCAATTGGAATATAAAGTTCAAACAAATACTTTAAACTCTGTTCATATCGACGGCGAATGGTTTCTTCGGGAATATTATGTCCGCCGGACAAAACTCTTGCCTTTACGCGCTCAACGGCAAAATCATCGCTGCTAAGCCAAAGGTAAATTATACAAACATTGTAGCCGATAGTTTGCAATGCCTTGAGACGCCTCGCGTATGTACGGGTCGCTAACGTGGTCTCAAAAGCAAAATCCTGCCTTGCGTCAGTAAGTTCATTCAAACGGGTAAGCATCGCACGTCCGGCGTCAATAGCCGCATTTTCCGGTGCAAATGCTGATAATCCCTCAGCAATAACATCCGCATTTACATATTCGGTTATCCCAAAAGTGTCGCGTAGCAAAGCCGGAGCAAGCGTAGATTTTCCCGCTCCGTTAGGTCCTGCGATAACAACAACATCTGGCATAGCTATTTCCAGCTTTTTAACCAAACAGCTTCAGTATCTGGATTCAAAAGAGGTTTCCTGAAAACATCGTTATTCATGATCTTGTTAACCAATATCTCATAATCGCGATAAGGGTTATCCTGATATCGCTCATATCTGATGACCCCAAATTGCAACCGGTCATCACTTCGAAAATATATCTCACGAGGTTCGTCACGTCCTACGGGAGTTGAGAGAAAAGTCCTGATTACAAAATGCCATCGGTTTCCTTGACGATCAAATCGTTTCTGTTTTTCGTATGACCAGTGGTCTAACATATATTTCCGTTAGGGTCTCAACCTATACAACATCCGTGGAAACGGAATCGTTTCGCGGACGTGTTCTGTGCCGCACATCCATGCAGTGCAGCGTTCGATGCCCATGCCGAAACCTGCGTGCGGGACGCTGCCATAACGGCGAAGGTCGAGATACCATTCAAAGGTTTCCTGCGGCAGGCCGTGATGCTTTAACTGTTTTTCGAGATATTCAAGCGAAGCTGCACGCTCGCCGCCGCCGATGATCTCGCCGTAGCCTTCTGGCGCAAGCAGATCGATCCCGAGAGCACATTCCGGCCTGTCCTTATCAACCTCAAAATAAAAACCTTTGATCGCAGCAGGGAAGTGATGAACCCAGATCGGCTTGCCGAACTGGCTCGACAAATAGGTCTCATCAGGCGACCCGAAGTCGCCTCCCCATTCAAAATTGTTCTCGAGCTCGCCTTTAGCATGGCCTTCCTGAAGCATCTTCACCGCGTCGTCATAATGCAGACGCGGGAACGGCGACGCAACGGCTTCCAGCTTTGTAATGTCACGTTCGAGCGTGTCCAGCTCAAGGCGTCGATCATTGAGAACACGGCTGACGATGTGAGTTATCATCTTTTCGCCGAGGTCCATCATGTCCTCATAGGTAGCATAGGCGACCTCAGGCTCGACCATCCAAAATTCGGTCAAATGACGCCGCGTCTTTGATTTTTCCGCCCGAAACGTCGGCCCGAACGCATAGGTTTTGCCAAGCGACATCGCCGTTGCTTCATTGTAGAGCTGGCCGCTCTGCGTAAGATAAGCCTTGTCGTCGCCAAAATAATCGACCTCAAAAAGCGTGGTCGTGCCTTCGCAGGCGGCGGGCGTGAAGATAGGCGTATCCGCAAGCGTAAATCCGTTGTCGTCAAAGAAATCGCGGACCGCTTTGATGACCGTGTGGCGGATCTTAAGGACAGCGTGCTGCTTCTTTGAACGGATCCAAAGATGGCGATTGTCCATCAAAAACTCCGTGCCGTGTTCTTTGGGCGTGATCGGATAATCGTGGACATTCTGCAGAACTTCGAGTCCGGTCACGTCAAGCTCAACGCCGATAGGCGAACGCGAATCTTCCTTTACAGTGCCGGTAACGATGATCGAAGATTCCTGGCCGAGAGACTTTGCACTTTCAAACACCTCTTCGTTATTGCCTTTGAAAACAACGCACTGCACCGTTCCGGAACCATCACGCACCTGCATAAAAACCAGCTTGCCGCTGGAACGCGAATTATACAGCCAACCCTTTAAGGTAACTTCTTTACCAATATTGTCTTTTAGTTCGTTGATATAGGTTTGATTCATTATATTTACAAAAACATACCGATTGAACACTTCTGCTATAACAGGAAAGTGACCAACTGACACATTTATTATTTCTTACTGATTTTATCACATCAGCTTGAGGTGCCGATACAGTAGGAAGGCCTTTATCTAAGTCCGGTAAGCAGAGCTAAGTCCCGCTTCCAGTCACCGGAAGAGACGACAAAACTCTTCTCATCAAATGATACTGCGAAGCCCTGATCTTTGAAGTGTTTTCCTGAAGGTATTTCACGAACGACCTGAGACAGTCCGCTGACATGATCATATTTTAACAACGCGGTCCTATTGTCCTTGCTGGATACATAATAAAGACTTTTATTATCCCGCGACCACCTCATGCCCCCGATCTCTGCATCATCAAGTTCAATGATCTTTGTTTCAGACGACTGACCATCAATTCTTTTTAAGACGATCCGATTCATGTTTCTGACATTTTCTACGTACGCTACCCACTTTGCGTCAAATGATATTGATGCGATCAGACCGTCTATTTTCATCAAAGGAGATTCTTCCCCTGCTCCTTCGATGTCAGCACACCAAATTGTTCGATCTATGTGTGATTTGTAGAAGACCTTGCCTGATTCTTTTGATAGAGCAATTGGATATCCTCCAACGCTTTTGGTTAGCTGTTTGGGCTCGGTTCCATCCGATCTGATCCGCCAAAGTTGAAGGCCACCGCCGCGATCGCTCGAATAATAAATGAACTCTCCGTCTTCGGAAACCAAAGGTGAAAATTCCTTTGCCGGATCGTTGGTCAACTGGCGCAGATCCCTTCCGTCGGGGCCAGCGATCCAAAGATCGAATCTGCCGTGCATTTCGGATGAAAAAACAATGCGTCCATCAGGAAAAAACCCTGCATCTTGACCTCCGCCCAAGACACGTGGAGTGTTAGTATCTTCGAGATCATAAACTGCTAGCTGAAAATCTGCCGACAATCTGGTCGTAACCCCTATCGATCCGGTATTGTCCAGACTGATGTGATTTAGATCATTACCCCTGGAACTGACCCTTGCTACCTCACCCGAATTGACATTAACTTTCCATATGTCCGCGCTGTGACCAGGCGCTTTAGTGGCGGTCATCAGCAAATGACCGGAGCCCTCTATCCACGCAAGATTTTTGATGTTAAAAAAACTTTCGTGCGTTACCTTGGTTTCGACACCGGTAGCAATATCAACCTTACTTAGATGAAATCCGTTTGTCGCGGTATGAGACTGACCGTATGTAAAAATAATGCTTTTCCCGTCACGATCAAAAGTGTTGGCTCCGATCCTTGATCTTACATGACGGGTAACAAGCAAATGTTCATTTTCGCCAGTTCCTGAATCAGCTACATTCAGAGAGCAGTAATCATCTTCTTTGTAGAGACAGCGAACATAAGAGATCTTATTCCCGTCTGGTGATACGCCTATCCAGCCCTGAACGTCTTCCACTAGCTTAACCGGAATGCCGCCCGTCGCTGATATCCTAAACAAGTCGAAAGGTGTACGCCCCGCATTTCCTCGAGTAAAGAACAGGGTTCTGCCGTCGGTTGTAATGCCCAGCCCGCCGTAATCGATCTTGGCAGCCGGTACTATCTCGCTCTCGTTACCGTCAAGAATACTCCGAGCTCTTATGCTCTTCCTACCTCCCAGGCTTTTAACGTAATAGACCATGTCGCCATCGGGCGAAAGAATGACCGCGTCAACCGATCCATCTCTGGACAGAAATTGGATATCAAATGGCCTGGTAAGTATAGGGGCAAGGACGTTTTCCCTAAGTGCGTAATATGAACCAATGCTAAGGGCACTGATCGCCGCCAAAATAAGCACAAATGCCGGTATCACAAGCCTTCGGAACAAATAACGGTTGGGCGACCTTTCTTTGGACACTTTATGATCGATCGGCTGTTCCGTATTCTCATCAACCCCTCGCTCCTCACCTAAGCTTCTGGAGATGACGGCTTCGTCTGCTGAGGTTATATATATTTCTGAGATCTCGGAAACGAAACGGTACCCGCGTTTTGGTACGGTTTGAATGATCGACTGAGTTTTGGAATCATCACCGAGGGCATTTCTGACGGCCCATATACATTTCGAAATAGCTCCTTCTTCGACAAAAGAGTCTGCCCAAAGGTTATCCATAAGGGTAGATCTTTCTACAAGAGTCCCATGATTTTCAACTAAACAAACAAGTGCAGAGAACTCCTTTGGTTTTAAAGCTATAGGGACATCACCTTTCAGCAATAGGTTCTCTGCGGGATCGAGTCGAAACTCCCCAAAAGCATAGATTTTCTTATTTGTAGAAGCCATTTTTCAGGTAATGAACAAAAGATGAAGAAAAAAGGAACTTTTGTCAAGGATTTTAAAGCCGTCTATATCGCTTAATGTGACGTAAATATGCCTCACAAAATGGCAATAGAGAAAACCCATGATTAAAAGATCCACACTGATTCTCGTCGTTTTATTCCTATCGGTCTCATTGTATACAACAGTTGATGGACAGATAAGACTGCCTAGGCCGCCAAAAATAGGTATACCTAAACCCCCATCAAATGATACCCCCAGACCACCTTCAGCAGATGAAGCTCCCGGTGGTCAATCATGGTTTTCGGCCATTGCCAGGTTTAGACGTGGTTACGATCCGAATCTGACAGTTGCTGAAGATCGGGCGAAGTTCATAAGTCCTTATCTGGAATGCTATGCCAAAAAGCACAGCCTCGATAAGAACAAAGTAGGGAGCTATTACCGCACTTTTAATGGTGTAAATGAGTATGAGATCAAGAACATACTGAAAGAAGAACTGCCCGAACTTGCAAAGCTTGAGAAAGAATTTAAGGCAATGTTCCCGTCACGACCTAACAACGGCAAATCGATAGACGATAATCCGGCAATATGGGACGAGATCTTGACGAACCGCGATGAATATTATCAGTGCGCCGTGAATGATCTGCCTGATGCAACAGACTGTAACCGCTTGAGTGATTCTGACAGAGTGGTAATGCAGTCTTTCAAGGAAGATATGCAGAAAACACTTGACGATATACGAAGCTTTTCAACGGGGCGAAATTGGTTCGTACGAGACTTTAATGATAGTCGTAACGAATATCTATTAGCGGCATTGCGACCGTCGTTCTTCAAAGATCTCAATGCCTTTAAGCAAAAGCTCTTCACCTGTTCCGGTTTGCTTGACCAGATCGCATCTGAGGCAAAACAAACACTGCCAAAGTATCATCTTGTTGGCTACAGTGTTCGAAATGCCGCAGAAGAAAAGCTGATTCGAGGGCATGTTAACGACCTGCATCACGCAACAGTCCACAAAAGCGGATTTGGCTCGGCAGTTTGGACAATTCAGAAAAATGCGTTTGGGATACCGGAAAAAAGGTATAAGCACGGGGCGATCTGGGCAAAATATCCCGTAAGTATTACCGAGGACGGATTTTGCAGGATCATTTACCTGAACATCATACAAGACTATGCAGGCGGAGGTACTTACGGAGCAAGCTATCCCTATTTCGTAAAAAGCGAACTGGCTGGATGTCCGGCAGGGAAATGATACGTAACACATTATAGCTAGTTAAGAAAGAACTTGAGGGAATTATGGCCAGAGTCGCTCCATTGCCGAGTAATGCTTCAACACTTTACTTCATAATTGATCATTCAGTTGGGAAAGGTGGCCGTAACCTGCTTCCCGATGTGCAGCTTGTTCAAACTCACCTTAATAAGATCTTGGATGATCGAGAGAAGAGAACTATTAAGTACCCGGACGTATGGAAAGGTCACGAATTCCGGGACGCTGCAGGAAATCAAGTGCAAAAACTAAAGGTTGATGGACTATGCGGCCCAAAAACCTTGGGTGCGATCATTGGTTTTCAGAACAATTTTGCAGTTCTAGCAAAAGATGGCCGGATCAGCGCTATCAAGAAACGTCAACACTCAGCATATATAAGCGCTGGATATATCATGCACAAGACCATGTTCAAATTGGTGCTCGAATCACATATCTATGCCGGAACCACAATTTCTGATATCACGGTAGAACCACTCAGGTCTATTCTGATCCGATCATTTGTCGAACAAAATCTAGGAGACATCGGCCGTCTATGGTTCCCAATGATCAAGACGCAGAAATAGCAGTACGTACAACTTGTCTCATAAGCAATTTACGCGAAAGGCGTCTCTCTACTTGAGACGAGCAGTATTTAACTGGCGATACAGTGTATGACATATCGATAGGTATTTATTAGACCTGTTCTAGAAGGAGGTGTGCTCATCGTGAACCAGGAAAAACCCAAGAAAAGACTTTTAGTGCGAATTTTGGGAACCATACTCATCATTGCGGGATTTTTGCTTTTTCTTGCTCCGACGACAATTCTCGTCTGGGGAGCGATCGAGAACTGGTCAACCCCTTGTGAAGAAAGATTGAAAGCCCGATTAGAAAGAAACGCAGGCAGCACAACGAATATCGATCGAGACAAACTTGATAAGGAGGTCAAGAGTTTATGCGATGCAATAAGACAAAAAAGTCTAACTTCTTTACTGAGTTTTGGCTTCCTCGCGTTTTCTGGGTTGGTTCTCACAGCTTTCGGTGTATTCGTAATTAAAAGAAAACCTATCGAAAAAGAAAAAGCCTAAAGAGGCGATCCGGGTATCTGTTATGTAAATGAAAATATCTGAGGCGATCAGTAAAAAGGTGTTCGGTAGTCTCAGTTTCAGTTCATACTGCCTAAAAAAAATATGAAAAAAATGAAACTAGACACTGCGATCCTGCCCATTCTTTTATTGGTCATACTTGTACTCGGTTGCGGTCGTTTGACCTCGTTGAGAGATCAAGGCGGAAACGCAAACACGTCTCCCTCACCGACAAATGCAGATAACTCGAATATTGCGAACACAGAACCAGATGTGACCACTCTTTCCGGAACTCCCCTGTATAATGTCAAAACTTATGAAGACAAAGGTAGTGAACTTGGTAATATCAAGGCTACATCAAAGGAAGATCCAAGCCGCACTCTGGCTGGAAAAATAGCGGTCGTTTCAAAAAAGTACGACTTCTCTGAGGATTATGACCTGGAGCTTTTCAGTAGTGCTTACCCTGATCATATAAATACCCATGATATAGAGGGATACGGAATTTCAAAGGAACAGATCGCCAAAACGATTGAAGAGTTAGACACGCTGGTCCGGTTAACATGTAAAACAAAAACGCTCGGAACATATACATTGCCAAGCGGCAAACATCTTCCGGCTAAAGGTCTGGATTGCACAGTGGAAATGATCGACTATAAGTCGAAGATCATTTTTGCCAAGAAAACTTTTAAGCACGGAAAGCTGAAAGATTTTGTTGACGTGAGTCCAACTGATGACGAGGTCATGAACTATGATGGTTTGCACGATGCCGAAAAGTACATAAAATCTTTCCCGCGTTAATGACTTTTGCGGGAAACAGGTAAGAACTTGCCAGAGACCGACATTAGGAAACTGCTCAACATCAAGCAGATCGTTGAATAAGGCCACATCATATTTCGACAAATACTGGATGATGCTCTGGACACAAAATTAGGCTGGAAAATAGATTTTCGAGCCTAATTATACTTATAAGTTCTAGTATCTTTCTCAAGACGGATACAGATATCTTGATGACGCCCTTGCACCATGACCAACCTGGTATGATAGGCAGTCTATCCGATTTCCTTTCGATGTGGGCGTAGCGGTCATGCTTGAGATAACGGTGTAGCAATGATAAGTAAGCCCTTTGTAACGACCCGTTACGTGCTTATAAATTACACCATCCGCTTTTTCCGCCTGATGCCATCCTTCACTCCTTAAAAATACTAATTGTGGATGCCTGGTCAATGATCAGATGTTGACCAAAATAATTCTAGAGCCAATATACTGCAAATCCACTTATTTTGTGACCTCTGTAGCCAATAAAATGATCAATATTTGCTAGACTCTCAAAATAGGCCGGTAAGACGGCAGTAATTTTGATATGAAAGAGAAGGTAAATTACTCGGGTGCATGGAAAGAAGCCCGCAGTATCGTATGGAACGCTCGCTGGCGGCTTGCTCTCGGCAGCATCCTGATGCTTATTTCACGGCTTGCAAGCATGGTCCTGCCTGCTTCTACCAAGTGGATAGGTGATGAAGTATTTACAAATCAGCGATACGACCTGATCAAATGGATCGCCCTAGCCATTGGAGTTTCGACCCTGGTTCAGGCATCTGCGGGGTTTGCCTTGTCGCAGATCCTTGGCGTTGCCGCACAGCGGGCGATAACGGAAATGAGAAAGCGTGTCCAGCAGCATATAGAGCGGCTGCCGATCTCATATTTTGACTCCACGCAGAGCGGACAACTCATCTCACGCATAATGAATGATGCTGAAGGCATCCGCAATCTTGTGGGAACAGGGCTCGGACAGATCCTCGGCAGTCTCGTCACGGCGGTCATCTCTATTGGCGTGCTGTTCTATCTGAACTGGCAGCTAACCTCTGTTATGTTCGTCGTGCTGCTTTCTTTTGTGGGAATGCTGCTATGGGCTTTCAAAACTTTACGGCCGATCTTTAGGGAACGTGGAGAAATAACGGCTGAGGTCACCGGAAGACTTGGTGAAAGCCTCGGCGGAATACGGGTAGTCAAGGCATACACAGCGGAAAAACGCGAAGACCTGAATTTTGCCCGCGGTGCTCATAGGCTTTTTAGAAATATTGCGAAATCTGTTACGGGTGTTTCTGCAGTAGCCTCGTTCTCTTCTGTAGTGGTCGGAGCCATCGCCGTTGTCATGATCGTTTTCGGCGGCAATGCTGTGCAAACTGGTGCCATGACACTTGGCGACCTTCTAATGTATATATCTTTCACATTTCTGCTCGCCATGCCGATCATCGAAATGACATCCGTCGGCACACAAATAACCGAGGCACTCGCGGGACTGGATCGTATCCGTGAGGTGATGTCGATCGAAACCGAGGTTGAAGAAGATGAACAACGTGAGTCATTGAAAACTGTGCATGGCACTTTGGAGTTTGATGATGTGGAATTTGAGTATGATGAAGGCGTCCCTGTTCTTCGAGGCGTTTCATTCCTTGCTGAAGCAGGAACAACCACAGCTTTGGTCGGCTCAAGCGGATCGGGTAAATCAACGATCCTCAGCCTTGCTCTTAACTTTATTCAGCCTACTAAAGGCCGCGTTCTTATTGACGGGAAAGATCTGCAAACAATAAGGCTAAGCGATTACAGGCGTTATCTTGGTGTTGTGCTCCAGGACAATTTCCTGTTTGACGGCACGATCCTTGACAATATCTGCTTTGCCCATCCGGAGGCCGATATCGAAAAGATCAAGAATGTTTGCCGTATCGCAAATGCTGATGAATTCATAGAAAAATTCCCGAACGGCTACGACACCGTTGTCGGTGAACGCGGCGTAAAATTATCAGGCGGACAAAGACAGCGTATAGCCATTGCCAGAGCATTAATAGCCGATCCTCGCATTCTTATTCTTGACGAAGCGACCTCAAGCCTCGACAGCGAATCCGAAGCTTTGATCCAAGAAGGACTGAATAACCTGAGAAAAGGGAGAACTACTTTCGTCATTGCTCACCGCCTTTCAACGATCAGAAGTGCAGATCAGATACTTGTCGTAGAATCGGGCCGCATCCTTGAACGCGGAACACATGACGAACTTATAGCCCTGAATGGCCGTTACAAGGGTCTGTATGACAAACAGTACCGTTTTGAGCAAAATCTTTTTGTGAATCCGGGCGAAGATTTTACCGGCATTCCGCCCGAGGAGCCTGATCGGGCCACGCCACTTTGATCAGTTTTGTGATCGGTCAAAATTGGCACATACTTCCGGAGTTTCTTAGCCTGGTTTGTCGGTTTTTTTATTCCTTGCTATATGTATATAAAAAACAGATCTTGATTTACTATTTGTCTGAACAAAGTCGATCCCTTTTAAGGAAAAAATAGAAAATGGCAGAACAACAAAATTATAAAAACCATGCGCGCTGGTATCCACTGGTGCATTTCATAATTCTCCCTCTATTGCTCGCTAATCTTATATGGGCGATATCTTCCGTTGTTTCCGATCCGCAAACGATCCGTTTTCAGTACCTTCTGCTTTCAGTCATTGTTGTGCTTATCAACGTGGCCGCCCGTCTCCAGCCACTTAAGGCACAGGACAGGCTAATACGGCTCGAGGAAAGGTTACGGTACAAGGATGTATTGTCGCCTGAACTCGCAGAAAGAGCTTCCGCTTTGAGAACAGGGCAGATCATAGCCCTGAGGTTTGCTTCCGATGAAGAATTACCTGCACTTGTGTCTCAAGTTTTAGATGGAAAGTTGAAAACGCCAAAAGAAATAAAGATGGCTGTGAAAAACTGGCGGCCCGACTATCTTAGAGTCTAGGATAGCGACATTATCGTTCAGAATAACTCGCTAATATTTCTGCTGTTGCAGGAAAACGGTTTGTGTTAGCTGCTATATCCGCGACCATCTTTATCGTTGGAGCTATAAAAGGCTCGAAATACGACTTTCCGCGATAGGAAGACTGATAAGAGAACGTTCCGACTGCCTTCAGACATCGTTGAATAGCCTGAAGCTGAAACTCCTCAGAGAACCGGGCAAACTCGATCACATCAAGTCCGGCAGCCTCACGCGCCGCCAAAAAGAAACGCTTCATCTCATCCAGCCATACCGAGGATGGCGGTTCGGTTATTCGATCCAGAAGCAGCGAAACCAGATCATAGGATGTTGTACCTATTCTGGCGTCCTGATGATCAATGATCCGAAGAGAACCATCGGTTGAAACCATTAGATTGGCTGCATGAAAATCGCGATGACAAAGAACCGAGGCCCGGCTTTCAAGGTCACCGCAAAGCTCAATGAACTCAGCTTCCAGTACTTTTTCTGCCGAAATTTCTAAAGGCTTTTTGCGGTAAGTAGTAAAAAAATGTTCCTTAAAGAAATTCAGCTCCCAAAGAAGCTTTTCGGTATCAAATTTCAGCCGAGAGGCGATCGAGTTCATTTTATAGGCGAGCGGGGTCGCAGCTTGTATCTTTGCTATCAACGTGATCGCATCTCGAAAAAGTCTGTCTCGTTCCGCTTCTCCTGATCCTTTTACGACATTTCGAAGAATAACATCGCCAAAATCCTCAATGATTATTACGCCCAGTTTCTCGTCAAAATCAAGTATCTCCCCAACCGGCAAACCGGCGGCTAGGAAAAGTCGGGTGACATCCAGATAGCTCTGTTCAGATTCAACGAACGGTTCGGGATAGACACAGGCAATTGCAGATCGGCCTTTCCGTTGAATACGAAAATACTCGCGCGTTGACGCATCCGGGGTTAGTTGTTCTATCTCAGACGGCTCACCCCGTTGCTTCAAGTATTTTTCAAGTCTGGTTCGGAAATCGGACATGGTGAAAATATAGGAACTTCAGCCGTTTTGATCACTGGCCGGACGCCTAGCATATTATGTATTTACGTAAACGAACCTCAAATGTTCTGTCGTAGATGTCGAACACTAGTTCAGCGGAACGATATAATTTTCTCCTTGAACGTAACCCTTCAGGGCTTTTGGAGGAATTTCATCGCAGCTCCTCACCATATCAGCTCGGACAATTGCCGCATTCTCAAAATGTTCGCCGGGTTCGATGTGCACACCGTCAGCGATTATTGTCCGGTAAAGAGCAGCACCTTCACCGATTGTCACATCATCCCAGATGACAGAATCTTTAATGCTCGCTTCGCCTGAAAGTGTGCAGTTCTTCCCAAAATGTACATTTCCAACCTTCATCATTGCCAATGATATATCAAGGTAGCGAGGAATGGTTGAAAGTTCGAACCAATTGGCATCGGTTACGTGAGCATGTATCTTTTCGCCCTTTGCCAAGGCAGGGTTATAAAAGGTCGGTACAATATCTGAGTAAACGCCGCGCGGAATGTAATCAAAAACTCGAGGTTCCAGAATGTGTATACCGGTGAACATCAGAGGTATATTTATCTCATGCTCAGTATCACGAAGCTCTTCTTCTGTTACAGGGATCGCAAAATCGCCAAAACCAGTAACGTTGTCATCTACAGTATCAACGATCGTGAACTTTTCGCGCTTTGAGTTGGGTTTCAACACCATCGTCGCAACCGCTCCAGACCGCTTGTGAGCGTCAATCGCGGCCGCAATGTCTATATCCGATATGATCTTTCCATTAACGACAACAAATGTGTCATCCTCGAGAAACTCGCGGGCATTGTCCAAGGCTCCGGCTGTTCCCAATATCTTCGGCTGTTCGACCGAATATTGGATGGAAACGCCATAGTCACTTCCGTCACCCAAAGCCTCAATAACAGAGTCCGGCTGATGATGGAGATTTACGACAAAATCATTTATGCCGAATCCGGCGATATATTCGGCGACATAACCGATCAGAGGTTTACCTAAAAAAGGAATAGCCGGTTTTGTCCGGTCAATTGTAAGTGGAAAAAGGCGCGTACCGAAACCGGCCGCGAGGATCATTGCTTTCATATCTCAGGCAGAAAAAAGATGCTGGCCAACTAGTAACTTTAAGCTCATATTACAAAAATCCCAAATTGCCGTTTGATATTTACTTCACCAAAGGTCTCAATCTGTTAAAATAAGCCGATGCATCAGGTAAGCGAAGCGTCTTCCAAAAACAATAAACGCGAGATCTTTGGCTGGTTGACCTATGATTGGGCTAACTCGGTCTTTTACACCACCGTCGTCAGTGTGCTGGCCGGGCCATATCTGACCACTCTCGCCCAGAACCATGTCGGAATGGGTGGTATTGTATTGAGCCTTGGCCCACTTGGCTCCATTACATCCGACAATCTTTTCACATCCACGCTCGGTGCTTCGGTGTTTCTTCAGGTATTTATTCTGCCGATACTCGGTTCCATAGCTGATTACACCAATCTCAAGAAAAAGATGATGGCTGTTTTCTGCTACACGGGCGTTGTTGCCAGCAGTCTTCTATTCTTTATAAAGGGAGATTCCTATTTATGGGGATGCGCAATGTTGCTGGTGGCAAATATGTGCTTCGCGGCGGCAAATGTCTTTTACAACGCATTTCTTATCGACATCACGACCGAAGATAAACGCGACAAAATCTCCAGCTATGGTTTTGCTGCCGGCTATCTGGGTGGTGTAATCGTATTGATACTAAACATCGCCCTGATCCAATATGCTGAAACGCTTGGCATCACTGAAGGACTAGCCGTTCGCATCTCCATGCTGGGAGCATCGCTTTGGTGGGGACTGTTTGCCATCATAACATTCCGTCTGCTCCGGTCACGCGGTTCGGCAAAGGAGATACCGAAAGGGCAAAACATAATAAAAGTCGGCTTTGTCGAGGTTTGGAAAACGCTGAAGGAACTGTACGGCCTAAAATATACTTGCTTATTCCTGATCGCATATCTCTTTTACAATGACGGCATCCAGACCGTTATTCTGAATTCATCTGTCTTTCTCTCACAGGAACTTTTTGTTTCGCGCGGACTGGAAACAAGCCAGATTTTTTTGTTGGGAATATTTCTGATCGCCCAAATGGCGGCACTTTTCGGCGCAGTGATATTTGAGCGTATAGCACGCCTGATCGGGGCGAAATACACAATAGTTGTCAGCCTTACAATATGGTCGGGAATCGTCATTTATGCTTACGGGTTTCTAGAAAGCACGACGCAGGCAATCGGGATGGCCGTTTTTATCGGGCTTGTTTTGGGTAGCGCCCAGGCCCTTTCACGTTCGCTTTACTCACAAATGATTCCGAAGGACCGAGAATCGGCATTTTTCGGCCTCTATGAGATCTCCGAGAAGGGAACTTCATGGCTTGGAAATCTTGTGTTTGCGATAGTGGTCGGCATCACCGGCTCTTATAGGCAGGCGATACTTGCTCTAATTTTCTTCTTTGTTATCGGAAGCATCATTCTGATATTTACAAACACACGAAAAGCGATACACGACGCGGGAAATCTCACCGCAGAAGAAGCTGCCGAACAATGATCGATTTGTGATTGATACGTCCTCGGCTATAATTGTTTTGTTACTAGGCGGTTCAATTTTAAAAAAGGCAGAATAAAACGACCAGTGATAGAAAATACCGAAGGAAAAATCGTGACGATATTCGGCG
>JAHBSH010000041.1 GCA_019639215.1 Acidobacteriota bacterium | reverse complement strand
CTTTTTTATCAACCAGCAGCGGTATCGCAAAGCCTTCCGGAACCGGTATCGGGTCGCCGACGTCGTTAGCATTTTCCAAACCGGCAATGCCTTCTTCAAACTGCGGTGAATTCCCGATATTCTCAACGTTGTCACCGGGTTTTACATACGCTGTTTCCCGAACCATGTCCGCCGAATTCATATTTGCCTCAGCGGCAAACTGCTGTGCGGTCGCCTGAACATCTTTGCTTGCCTTTAGAGCCTCAGCGACCTTTTTCGAAAGTTCGGCGTTAGCTGCATAAGCACGGCGGTTTCTAAGACTGACATCAAGCTCTCTTTTCGCATCTTCAAAAGGCTTTGGAACGGCCTCACCACGCCAGAGGATAAAGTAGCGTCCCTGATAGTTGATAGGATCAGAAACCTCGCCCGGTTTCATCGTCAGCAGACGCTGATAAGGATCTTCGGCTTTATTCGGATTTTCACGGACAGGGCCGGGAAGTTTACCGCCATTAGGAGCACTTGCGGCGTTTTCCGACTGGCCTTTGGCAAGTTCGGCAAAGGCATCTTCTGTGACCGTTCCGCCTTCGCGAAGCCGCTGCACCAACTGGGTCGCTTTTTCATAGACCTGGCCGTCAAATTCCGGCTTGGCTATGCGGAGAACAAGTTCGCGGCCAAGGACACCGGCGATCTTTTTATCGTCCGGGAGTTTGTCATATTCCGCACGCAGATCAGCGTCAGAGATAGGAGCTTTTTCACCTACCTTTGCGGTGTTCAAAAAGATGTAGCGTACCTTTTTTTGCGGAACGCTGATGTAATAGCTCTGCTTGTTCTTTTCAAAATATTCTTTCAGTTCATCTTCGGTAGGCGTAATTGTCTGTGCCAGTTCGTTCGGAGAAAGCAGGACAAAAGACAGGTCAAATTTTGTGTTCTTGCGTTGAAAATCCTGAAGCACCTCTTCTTCTGACACCGTGACACCCGATGTGACAAATGCCTGCAATTTACCGGCGCTCAGGTCATCCCTTACGCTTTCTTCAAAGGTTGAGATGCTGCCGTATTGCTGAACCACATTCTGCTCATACACTTTCTGATCGAACGGCGTACCATCAGGGGATTTGAATTGACGGCGGATCTCAGCGGCGACCTCAGCATCAGAAGCGGTCAGGCCAAGCTTTGCGGCCTCAACGCGTATCACGCGGCTACCGAGAAGGTTGTTGAGCACGGTTCGCGCCGGATAAGGCCTGCCTTGCATCATTCTGGTATATGTTTCTTTTTGCCGGGCGACCTCGCCAACGGTGACATACTCGCTGCCGACGCGAGCTGCCGTTTCGCTGCTCTGCATCAGGTCAGCGGTAACGTCGCTGCGTGTCGGGGCATAAAAGAATACAAGACTCGCCACCATAAGCACGGCAAAAGCGAGAAGAATGAAACTGCGTGTCTTTTCCAGACGTGAGATGAACTTTAACATCGATTAATTCCTGCCAGGATGAAATTTCCTTTTAAAGGGACAAACCATAATACTAGCAAAAACAGGAGGTTTTAGACAATTTCAGGCAAAGGATTGTGCCTCATCAGCCATTTTTGGCTAACCTTTGTCAAAACAGCGCTTTGATAGCGATTGAAAGCTTTATTGTCGCTACGAGGCATTGATATTTACAGCGTTTTTGTAAATACTTGTCTTTCAACCTTTATGATATCGGGAGATAAATGGCGTTAACGTCCTGAAAGATGAGTTTTAGACCCATCAAAAATGTTGGCATTGTGGTAAAGCCTGACCATTCTGAAGCCTGGCAAACAGCAGGCGAGCTTAAAGAATGGCTTACGGCTCGCGGCATTGGTGTGTCAACATTCAGGATCGACGGCAACCCGCCGACAGAACCTGAAAAGAAAGGCCAGCTGTCCGATGAGGCACGAGAGATCGTTGAAAGGTCGGAGCTTATAGTTGTTCTCGGCGGCGACGGAACGATGATCTCTACAGCCAGAATGATCGGTGACGCCGATATTCTGGTTCTTGGCGTCAACTACGGCAGTCTTGGCTACCTTACCGATTTTCGCATCGAGGAGATGTATTCGGCGATAGAGGCTATCTTTGAGGGAAATTATGAGATCGACCGCCGTGTGATGCTGGGTGCGGAACACTGGCGCGGAGACGAAATGCAGGCAAAGGGGCGGGTTTTGAACGATGTCGTGATAAACAAGGCCGCCATTGCCCGCGTGATAGAGATAGACGTTAACCTGAATGGACTTTTTGTAAATTCTTTTCGTGCGGACGGGCTGATCGTATCAACGCCGACAGGTTCGACCGCATACAACCTCTCAGCGGGCGGGCCGATAATATTTCCTTCGATGAACGCTGTGGTTCTAACACCGATCTGCCCGTTTACACTGACCAACAGGCCGATCGTCATACCTGATGAAGCCGAGATAGAACTCTGCCTAAAGGACGAGAACGAAGGCGTCGTGCTGACCCTGGACGGTCAAACGGCATACAGCCTGCGTTCGGGCGACAAGGTAAAGATCCGCAAAAGCCGCACAACATTTAACCTGCTGCAGCCGCCAAACCGGAATTATTTTGATGTTCTGAGAAATAAGCTGAAATGGGGCAGATGATATTCACCGCAGAGACGCAAAGGATCAGAGAAAACATTTTGCACTGATTTTAGGCAAAGCAACAGCCTCTGCGACTCTGCGGTTATTTTACCGAAAACAAAACAGGTTGTTCGTCGTCGTAAATATCCGTTCCTTCCGGATACCAGAGATATTTGCTAAGGTCGCAACGCTCTTTCGCATCAAAAACGATGCCTTCCTGTTCGAGCATCGTCTGCTGAAGGTTTACGGGAACGGTCATTTTTCCCGTCGAGCATTTCCCTTGTGAATTTATGACCCGCTGCCACGGGACATTCTCAGTATCCGCGCCGTGCATCACATAACCGACCGTCCGCGGCGTATAGCCTTGCCCAAGTATCTGAGCGATCTGGCCATAGGTCATCACCCGGCCAAGCGGTATCTGCCGCACAATTGTGTAAACGCGTTCACGATAGTTCTTTTCGTTTGCAAAATTCACCGTTTTATCAAAATTGTCCTTGCAGGAGAGCCGTCGCCTTTTCCGCCGATGTATTTCAATGGCAGACAGGCCATTTCATAATCGCCCGGTTCGATGCCGCGAAGATCGAGGCACTCAAGTATTACGATCTCTCGTTCGAGCAGGATGCGATGCGTTAGAAAATCCTCAGAATCAAATTTTTCGATAGAAAGATAATCTATCCCAACTAATTTTATACTGTTGTCGGCCAGTATTTGAGCGGCTTCAGGACTGAATGAAGTGTAATCGGTTCTAAAATCGCCGCTCAGATCATTCCAAAAAGAGGAATTTTTTGTTTTGAACAGAACTCGCTCAATGCCTGAAATGTCACCCAATTCATCCGGTCCGATCTCGTCAATGCTTTCTGCTATTTCAATAACGCGGCACGCTCCGACGAGTTTACTCAGATCGAGATCGGCAGAAGTTCGCCCGCCGCTGATAAAATGGCTTGGAGCGTCAACGTGAGTTCCGGTATGAACGCCGCAGCAGATGGCGGACACATTTGCCGCATCACCATTTTCCAATGAGATGACCGTGTCGATACGAGGACGCGGGTCACCGTCATAAACAGGAACAGAATCGCTTACCGGCACAGTAATATCGAATATCCGCATTTCTTTCAGCACAAAGGATATTGCACGACAGGTTAGTTCCGCAAGGCTTGGCGGTATCGTTAAGGTCTGGTAGAACTTTATATATGGCAGACATAAAACATATCGAACACGGCGGACGCGGTGCCTTCATTGTCAAGATTGACGGGAAAAGACTGGCAGAAATGACCTATGTAACAGTAGGCGACACCGGTTTCATCATAGATCATACAGAGGTTGATAAATCGCTCGAGGGGCAAGGTGTAGGGAAGGAGTTGCTGGCTGCGGCTGTTGCCCACGCACGTGAAAAAGGCCTAAAGATCTATGCGACCTGTCCGTTTGCACTCCGCGAACTGACAAACACACCGGAATATCATGATGTTTTCAGTTCATAACGGCAGAGTTTGAGGTCAACGTTGTTGAAAAGTGCAAATACCTCTTTAACTTCACTATTCAAGTGTGTTAGTATCATAGTGTCGGTTGAGAAAGACTGACACTCCTACCAAAGTAAGAACTCCCTACACATAAAGACCAAAGGCCTCTTGGATGCTTAGATCTGAATGTAGCATCGTCTTCTGATCCGGAAGAACTACATTTCTAGGCAGAGCCTCACTAAAATTATGCCATTACATCAAAAATTGATCCGTGCGGCAGCCGCGTTTGCCGTGTTGCTTGTTTCTATATTCGCCGCAGAAGCTCAAGTTTGCATTCCTCTTGGCGGTGTCAATCCGTCAAGTCACGTACAAGATTTTGACGGCCTGACAAATAGCCCGGCTCCTCAGTTCACGGACACAGCAAACATACAGATCCTTCAAGCATCAGGCC
This sequence comes from Acidobacteriota bacterium, assembly GCA_019639215.1. Lineage (GTDB taxonomy): Bacteria > Acidobacteriota > Blastocatellia > Pyrinomonadales > Pyrinomonadaceae > OLB17. The sequence continues at coordinate 21,812 of JAHBSH010000041.1, read as the reverse complement.
CGAGAATATACTTAGGCAAATTCGATAACGCTGAGAACGATGCAGGTGGACCTGTAAATGTTCCTGGCTGGGCACTGGTCGAGGTCGGGTCCAATGTTACCGCCACAACCGGTCGTTACGGAGCCTCAGACGGATCAGCCTCGGGTCCGAACACCTATAGTTACGGCACAAACGCAGATCGTGCACTTGGTTCGCTCAATGACAGCACTATACATGAAAATTACCTGGGCGGCTGTTTCACCAACACGAGTGCAGGGACTCTGACCGAGGTTCGAGTTGGCTTTACCGGTGAGATGTGGAGACGCGGGGCGGCAGGATCGCACACTGACAGTCTGACCTTTGAATACGCTGTCGGAGCCCAGAACTTATATTCAGACCTCGGTGCTTCAACACCTTATACGGCTTTTACAGCCTTGGATTTTGTAACGCCGAACACAACAGGTTCCGCAGGTGCACGTGATGGAAACCTTGCGGCATATCGAACGGTTGTCGGCTTACAGACAGTACCGGTTACGCTTGGGCCAAATCAAACGCTCTACATTCGTTGGGTTGACCGTGATATTACTCAGAATGACGACGGGTTGGCGATAGACGATGTTATCGTTCACTTTTTCATACCGTCAGCGGCTCCGATGCAGGTGACAGGCACCGTGTTGGATGCCAATGGACGCGGCATCAACAGAGCGACAGTAACGCTCACAAGCCCGCAGGGAAATGTTCGTACGGTTACAACAAATGGGTTTGGATATTACAGATTCAGCGATGTTCCTGCCGGACAGTCATTTGTCATGGAAGTATCCAGTAAAGGCTACAGATTTAACAACCCCACGCGGGTCATTGATACCAATGACGATCTGGGCAGTGTAGATTTTCAGGCATCTCAGGGTTTGCCTGGAGCCGTTCGTGACAGGTAATCTGTCATAGTATGGCATCAAATATTCCACGCATAGCGGCGTCAAGCTATTTGAATACGGCGCCGCTTGTGTGGAGTTTTCTTTTTGGGGCAAATCGGGGCAAGGCCGAGGTGCTCCTCGATTTCGCACCGGCACGCTCTGCAGAAATGCTATCAAATGGGCGTGTACAGGCCGCCTTGGTTCCCGTTATCGCATCACAATTCATTGATGGCGTCAGGATAATTCCCAATGTTTGCGTCGGGGCTGAAGATCGGGTCCGGAGCGTCTGCCTTGTGACAAGAGGCATGGAACTGGAAGACGTTCGAACCGTCGCGTTAGACACTTCTTCGCGAACCTCTGTCGTTCTGACAAAGATCATCTTTCGCGAATTCCTCGGGTTTGAGCCTGAATGGAGATCTGCTGCACCGAATATAGATGAGATGTTAAATGCATCTGACGCGGCATTGATAATCGGCGATCCTGCCCTGACCATCAACGGAGATGCGGCTGCGGATGATCAACCAGAGTTTCGTCTGTTTGATCTGGCCGGACTTTGGAAAAAGTACACGGGCCTTGGATTTATCTTTGCAATGTGGATGACCGGAGAGATGCAATGCGACATTGATCTTGAGGCCGCACGTGATGAAGGCATTGCTAACATCGGGCAGATCATCTCTAATTACGAAAGCCATATACCGCTCAGCTGCGAAATGCTGAATGAATATCTGACGCAGAATATCCGTTTTTCAGTAAGTAATGAGATGCAGGCGGGAATGGAATTGTACTTTGATCTGGCGGCAAAGAATGGTTTGACCGAAGGCCGAAGATCTCTGATCTATACAGAAAAATAGATCGATCTCTGAATATCAGATGACGCAGATGGCTCGACAGATCTGTTATTAAAAAAGGTTTGAATGGAATAAGAACAGCCAACCGACCACTATTACGAATATAAGCAGCCCGATATCGGTTGTCCCAAGTTGTTGATCTCTGTCGTTCATTGCAAAAAACACCTGCTATTTAAATTACATTATCAATCGCGAAAGATTTCACAAGTAAATATTATCTCTTTAAGAAAAATGTGAAGAACTGATCTATCCGTTCCTCTTTCATATATTAGAGAACGGAACTGATAGCTCTGTTTTGCATGTTGGATGATCAAAAAAACGCGCGTTTTAGTTCTTCGTAGAGCTGATCGCCGATCACTTTGCCTTCATTTTCGTGTAGGTGATCGAGAATTCTTAGAGCCGTGTGGATGCGGCGGTCAATGTCTTTTACATTTGTGACCAGATATATCAGCGAACGTTGTTGCCCTTCGGTCAGTTTGTGAAAGAGCTTGCCGCCGGCAGGATCTTGTTTCATTACCTCGGCGAATTCTTCAGGCATTGGCAGGCCATATCTGCTCTCATCTTTTTCGAGCAGCACACTGACGATATCGCCGAACTCAATACCGGCTTCGTCACGTTTTTTCTTATTTACAATGATGTAAAACTGTCCGCGCGTCGGCATCAAAGCGCAATGGAACGGCTTGCCGTTATTGATAGTGCAAACAACTCGTTTGTACTTGCCCTCAAAACCGAATTTATCGACCGTCTTTTTATCTACGACCAGAAAATGCCAACCGGAATCGTCGGCTTTGACCAGTTCGGTCTTTAATTTTACGCTTTTTACAGGTTTCGGCATCTCAGAAAACAGCTTGTAGAAATTGTAAATTGGTGATCGCTAAATTGTAAATCCGATCGAATAGCAAGATGTCTTTTATACCATTCTCCAATTCACAATTGTTTTACAAAAGAACATTTTATCTCTGTTGCCTATTTTTGAGCGTGTCCATCTCGACGGTTTTGAGTTAAAATCATTTACGTGGAGACGAATATTCAGCCAATATTGGATAAGGCTCTTGACGGTGAGCGGTTAACGGCGGACGACTGTACGGCATTGCTGGAGTCGAACGATTTTGTGCGGATCGGCCTGGCGGCACACGAGATACGGATGCGAAAGAATCCGACCGATGTCGTCACATATATAATCGACCGCAACATCAATTACACCAACGTCTGCAACGTCGTCTGTACGTTCTGCGCATTCTATCGGCGGCCCGGGAAGCCCGATACGTATATCCATTCGATAGAGGAAATAGAGAAACGCATTGACGAGACCATCGAGCTAGGCGGAACCGGCGTTTTGATGCAGGGCGGGCTGCATCCTGATATGAATATCGAGTGGTACGAAGATCTTTTGCGGACGCTTCATGCCAAATATCCGACATTTCAGCTGCATTGTTTTTCACCGCCGGAAATACATAATATCTCGCTTATCTCAGGCCTGGATTACGAAACTATATTGCGTCGATTAAAAGCAGCAGGCTTGAACTCAATGCCCGGCGGCGGCGGCGAGATATTGGATGACGAGGTTCGAAGGCGCGTCTCGACCAAATGCACGACAGACGAATGGCTCGACGTAATGCGTGCCGTTCACAAGGTCGGGTTGATCTCGACCGGGACGATGATGTTCGGCATAGGCGACAAAATAGAACACCGTGTCCGCCATCTGGAAAGGATAAGACAAGTTCAGGACGAAGCCCTTGACGCAAAAGCGTCTGACCCTGATTACGGTGAATTTACAGCGTTCATTCCGTGGACATTTCAGCGTGAGAATACGGCGCTGGGCCGCAAGATAACCGAAGAACCGACAGGTATTGATTATCTGAAAATGCTGTCTGTCTCGCGGCTTTTCCTCGATAATATTCAGCACATACAATCTTCGTGGCTGACGCAGGGCATTAGGCTTGGTCAATCCGCTCTGCGCTTTGGTGCTGACGATATGGGTTCGATCATGATCGAAGAAAACGTCGTCTCTGCCGCCGGAGCCAACAACGAAGCCAACGAGCGCGACCTCCGCTATCAGATCAGCGAAGCCGGTTTCATCCCGCAACAACGCGACATCCTCTACAATTACGTCAACCGCGAAGACGCAACCGGCCTAGACACGCGAAACTCAATGCCGCTAAAACAGCTAAGCGTCGCATTTGCGGATTGAGCAATTTAACGTTTTACCTATCACTTATCACCTATTTCGGAGTATGTTTTAGCTATGAATGAGCGAGAATTAGTTGAAAAGTATTGCGAAGCGTGGAATCTGCTTGATGCCGACATTATTGAGCCATTCATTGATGATGGTGTCAGATACGAATCACAAATGGTTTTCGAGCCTTTACTTGGAAAAGAGGCGGCATTAGGACATATTCGCGGTAAGATGAAGACGATCAAAAAGAATGTTCCTGAAGCCAATGTTTATGCCGAGCTTGCATTTGTTGGAAGCCAACGCGGAATGACTGTTCAATTGGCTATGGCAGAAGGACGTCCTTGTGCTTTATTGGCTCAGCCTGTTAGGGAGAATATAGTTGGATTGGTGTTGCTCAGTGTAAGTGAAGATAAAATAATGTCCATAGACATCTGCGCCATTGTTCCTAACCCAAAGGACGCCATTAGAACAGGATATTATCCGGGAATTGACGAACCCTGGATCGAATGGCCGGAAACCATATCTTAGTTAGTATTATTCTGCTGCGTTCGCAGTGCTTGAAACCAACTCCAGCTTTGTTGTTTTTGCGTCGAGGAGCGGGCCGAGTTCATAGACGTTGCGGTAGCCGTAGGTGTAGAGCGAGATATAGGTTGAGAGGTTGAGCGAAGCCGGGGCGACCTTGGTCGGGAAAGCTTCAGGTTCGTTCTCAAAATTGTTGTTGCAATAGATCAGTATTTTGGTGTTCTTGTTTGGTAAAAGCATTGCCAGACTATCGACGGTGATGTCAGGAAAGCTCAAGTTTATGGCTCCTTTGATGTGCAGTTCGTCAAATTTCTCTTTGCTCCGGGCGTCGAGTATTACGACATCCTGCTCTTTGCTCATTGCGATAAATTGATCTTCGGTGAGGCGGCGTTTTTCGCGGTGTTTTGAAGCAGCACGAGCATTCTTCAAAAAGCCTTCCATGTCGATGGCAGGATTTCGGAGGCCGTCAGCTTGCTGTGCATAAACAGCTCTGGCAGAAAAGATCATCATAACAAATGCCGTCAAAACCAATATTTTTCTCATATCGCCACCTCTATATACAATAATAGACGCTTAATGGATGCATATATTTGCATCAGAGATGCAAAACAGCATTGTTTTTGTGTTTCCGAATAAGTATCTTCTTTAAAAGATGAAAACCTCTGTTATAGCTGCCCTGGTTATTACCGCTTTGCTTCTTGTCGCAGTGTCAGTTGCTTCTGGCATGTCCGGGTTTATGTTGTGGGCGATCGCATTGAACGGGTTTATGGGACAAGAGACAGCAGTGAATGTGTCCCTTATCACTTATATCGTAACGGCAGTTTTGACAGCTGTGATTCTGACCATCTCAGCAGTAGTTATTGTTCGCTACCTCTCCGTTATTCGTTCATGGAATGCGTTCGGCTCAGCCTCTCTCTCGTTCATCGTGTTCTCCATCCTTATATTCGCTGGCCACATCGTTTGCGTTATCTTCAGCGCCATCGTTGCTAGCGCCCTACGCAATTGAGATGTAAATGCAGTGGCAATTAGAAGTCTAGTGTTTCAGATAGCGGGTGTTTGTGTTCTGTGAAGGCATTGACTTATCTGAAATAAAACCAAACTATTTGTTGTTAGTAAAAAGGACGACATCGCGAAGTTCCTGACCGCGAACGAATGCCAGCCACTTTCCATCTCGTGACCAAGCGAAATTGTATAAGCGTTCGTCCGGCAGCCCCTCAAGTTTATAAGGATCTCCTTTGACCGGAAACATCCAGTATCCACTGTATATGTCGCGAAGAGTGAAACCCGAACTGTCATCCATCCATCTAATTCCGACATTTCCTGAGGCATTTTTTGGAAGGTCGATCTGTCGTACTATTGAGTGATCGGCGGCAGAAAATATTGCAACGCGGTTCTGGTCTGTTACGTACATCGCCGCAATAAATCTGCCGTCCGGCGAAAAACTCGGACGGTACTAACCCCGTCGGCCTATTGCCGCCTGAGATCGACGGCCAAAACCCCCAGATCAGCCCCGATGGCCGTTTGATCTTATTTTCATCTAGGGTCGGAAGCGAAAGCTACAACCTACACGTGATGAAAAGCGATGGAACAGACCGGATCCAACTGACCGATCTGGGCCTCGACTCCCCTGGTGCACGATTTAGCCCCAACGGAACCAAGATCGCGTTTTCACGCTACGACAACAGTCAGCCCGGAGTCTTTACCTTTAACATCTTTACCATAAATATTGATGGTAGCGAGCTGACGCAGTTAACAGCCGGCATTGGTCGTAAGGAGAATCCGGTCTTTAGCCCCGACGGGAGCAAGATCTTGTTTACGAGTTCCGTCGATATCGGAAAGGGATTTTCTTCATACGAACTTTTTACGGTCAACACTGACGGCACGAATGAAACCCGACTGACCAACACACCGGTATTTCAGAACGTTTACAATCAAGCCTACACCGCGGACGGAAGCAAGATCGTCTTCAGCACGTGGTGCGGAGGCGGCTGCGGCGGCACAAGTTTTGTTATAGAGACGATGAACTCCGACGGGACAGGCAGAACGGTACTCACCAACCCGACAGTTAGCTCGCATAATCCTCGATTGAATACGACCGGGACGAAAATCGTCTTCGTGGGCAATGCCGGCACAGACTTCCTTGAGATCTACTCGATGAATCTCGACGGCAGCGAGATCACGAATTTATCGGCAAGTGCCGAGAATGAGTTCTTTCCGTTCTACACGGCGGATGGAGAGTCGATCATCTTCCAACGCGCCGGCAATATGATGAAGATGGATGCGAATGGGATGAACGTCGTGCAGCTCCGAGACGATTATCTAACCACCAACTCAAACGTCGCGACAAGCGGCCTGATCGACTCCGACGGCGATGGTATCGCGAACCCATGCGATAACTGTCCGAATAATGCAAATCCTTTCCGCGTCGTTTTCGACACCTATCTTGATGTCTGGTCAATGTGGGGAGACGGAACAGGCCTTACTCGGCTGACCAATAATGCGACATCGGTCATTGATATCGAGGCGAGTTTCAATGCCGCCGGAACTAAAATATTGTTTACTTCGAACCGGTTCAACAACAGGCAAGAACTTTACACAATGGATCCGGATGGAAGCAACGTGACACGGTTGACAAATATCGCAGGCGGGAATTCTAGCTCGTCATTCAACCACGACGGGAGCAAGATCGTGTTTATATCACGGCGTTCTAACAATCGCGAAAATCTCTATGTAATGAATGCCGACGGCACTGATCAAAGGCGGCTGACGAACACGGATGAGAACGAAGTTGAGCCGACATTTACACCGGACGGGAGAAATATCGCGTTTATAAATGCTAATGACAATAAGATCTATATTATGAATATCGACGGCACTAACATCAGAAGATTGTCATCAAACCCGTCGGTAAATCTTTATGAGAACAAGCCATCGTTTGCACCGCAAACAGATTCGGATGGCGATGGGATCGGTGATGCCTGTGACGAAATGTTTGATGTAAACACGCCGGCCGGAGACAATGTTGCCGTTGCGGCTCCAAGTGCGAATGTGGCATTTTCTAGTGTTTCGCAAGCCGGAGTAACGTCATTCACTCCGATCACACCAGATCAGGAGCAGATGCCGCAGGGATACACATTATGTCCGGAATGTCAGGCTTATGAAATAACAACAACTGCGGTTTATACCCCGCCTATCGAGGTTTGCCTCGATGTTCCCGGAACTGTTCCGGCTCAAACATTCTTAACACTGCAACTGCTGCATGGGGAAAACGGAGTTTTTGTTGACCGGACGACCCGGCGTTTCGATGACGGCCTTGGTTATAGAAGTGTTTGCGGGTCAGTAGATTCTCTCTCACCGTTCGCCCTTGCAGAATATTTGGCTCCATCCAGCTCAAACGTAGCGATCAGCGGCCGTGTCACCAACTCGATAGGATACGGTATTCGAAACGCCAGGCTGACCCTTACCGCTCTGGACGGCACACGCCGCACGGTGTCGTCATCCGCGTTTGGTTATTATTCCTTTAAAGATGTGCAGTCAGGCAGAACCTATGTTCTTGAGATAGCATCTAAAACTCATTCATTCTCAAACCCGACACGTACTTTTGTTCTGAACGACGCAATATCAGGGATGGATTTTGTCGAGTTGCCAAATTTGACCAAACCGGCATTTAATAGCTCAAAAGCTGATGTGTTGCTGTCTGCTTATATGCTGCGTTGAAACGCGTCTTAATATGATCTAGCTGCCGAGATTGACCTTTTTCCGGATCAGCTGAAATCTGGGGTCATCGCGGACCATATCCATGTATGGATCATGGGTTATGATCGGCAGCATAAAATGGTTCATATCAGCCATTAGATCTAGAATTTGAAAAACTTCCTCAGAATTTTCATGCCACAGATTGTAATTGAGGTGTCTCATTAGTTCAGATCCATAAGTGAGACTGGATCTGTCGAGTCTATCCAACGGCAGACGAGATATTTCTATAGCTGCCAAGATCTTTTTAACCTCTTTCGGAACTTCAATTGTGGGATCCTGTTTCCGCTCTTCTCGATATTGTAGACCGATGATCTTATTAACGAATGAGTCTGCATTTACAGCGTCCCTTTGCAAGGCCAATGCAGCTTTAGCTTTCTCTAAGGCACGATCATAACGTCGCTGATAGAAATAAAGTTCAGCAAGGTCAGTGGTGATGGCTGCGGATGTAGGGTCAAGCTCAAGAGATCTGATAAACTGTGCCTCCGCCTCAACATATCGCCCTTGTATCATCAGGTTATTCGCATACCATTGACGGATCAGTGAATCACGCGGATCCAGATATATCGCCTGCAGAAATTCCGCCTCAGCTGCTTTCCAGTTCCAGTCGTGGTAACTCATTATGAAAGCGATTGTCGCGTGTGGTTCAGCAAGATCCGGAGCCAAGCGCATCGCTTCGCGAGCGAGTTCTTCCGCCTCTTTACGTTCAAATTGACGAAACGCAAGTATGTTAGCAAGACCAACCTTTGGTTCTGCGAAATTCTGGTCCAGTTCTATTGAGTTTCTGAAATGCTTTTCGGCAGTTAACAGGTCATGGCCGTTTCTGCGAGCAAAGAAGTATCTTCCTTTCAGATACTCTTCGTAAGCTCTGCTGTTTGACGTAGGATTTGCGCGCGTTTTATTTTTGGCGAACATTACATCTGTCAGGCCGTTGTCAGTAATGAACGTGTTTACAACCTTATCCTGTAATGAAAGAAGATCTTCGGCATTACCGTCAAACTGGCCTGACCAGATCGTTTCATTTGTTTTGATCAGGATCAGCTGAACGTTAAGGCGAAGCTTATCTCCTTCCTGCTGAAGCCGGCCATCAATAACGGCGTCAACAAGCAGGTCTCTTCCAATGTCTATAGGATTGCGATCTCCGCGAATGTAGGCAAGCATGGACGAGACCGGCCTGACTGAGATCTCATCGTTCATCCGCAGTCCTGTTATGAGTGAATCGGTCAGCCGTATAGGTATTGTCTCGTCAGAGCCGCCTTGATGATCGAAAGGTATTACGGCCAGGGATCTTATTTCGTTAAACCTGCTGTTTTTCTGAGGCGAAGCCCATGATAGCCATACAGCCACAGCTATAACGACAAGCGAGGCAATGCCCGCACATATTCCTATACTACGCTTATTTAGACGGTTAAGATGAGTGCTTGGAACTTCGGGGTGAACGACAATTACTGAGGACTGATCGCTGGTATCATTTATTGTTTCCTCGATTATCGTCTCGCTGAAATAGCTGCGTTCGATGGTGATCTCTTGATGTTCGACGATCCCCGTAACATTGGCGCTAAAGCAATAGCCCCTTCGAGGAACGGTTTGTATATACTCTTTCCCGTTAGATCCGAGAGCCTTTCTCAAAAGATAGATGTTGTGTGAAAGATTGCTCTCTTCAACAAAGGTTTCTCCCCAAACCTGTTCTAACAAAGAGTCTTTGCTGAGAAGGTCGCCGTTCCGGGAAACAAAAACCGCAAGCAGTTTTACGGTTCTTGGCTGCAAAGGAACTATCTCATCGTTATACCAAAGGGTCTGTTTATCGGTGTCTAATCGGAAACCGTCAAATTCAAAAATCTTAACGTTCTGAGCATCCATTGGACAGTATTACGCAGCTTATATAAAGACCAGTCTTTGTGCAGATCGAAAATGCCTTAATGTGAATGAAACAGGGTTCTTCGATTTTATAGGAACATTCTGAACAACTCAAGGTTTTGAAACAGAAGGTTCTTGACGGTCATTGTCTAACTAGACGGAGTTTTACCAGCAAGTCATTAAAGCGGGGATCATTTCTGAGAAAGATAAATTCGGGTTCGGCATTTATTGATGAACTCCAGGGATGCCCCGAGTCGATCGATTCTGAAAGTAAAGTTAAGGTCTCATCAACATCATTCTTATGTGAGGCAAGGACGGCAATACTATGCGGATTTACTTTTCGTTCTTTCCAAGTCTTTATCCACTCTGAAAATATCCTGTTGTGATCTCCTGAAGGCAGATGTGTTTCAACAATTTCGGCAATGTCATGCGAATTAGACAGTCTAAGGGCCGCAGCATAGGTCTTCATTGCTTCATGCTTTTCTCCTTTTTGCCACTGACAGCGGGCTGCATACCAGTAAGGTGGTAGAAAAGAACGATCAAATTCCAGTGTTTTTTCAAGCTGCCCCAATCCCTGATCAAATTGACCCGAAAAACATAGAATCACACCAAGATTCATATTGATTCCCGGTGACGTCGGGTCAAACTCTAAGGCTCTGCGTAATAGAACACCGGCTTCGTCAAATCGACGAAACTTAAGAAGCATCATCGCATAACGATGATGAGCATCGGGTGATTCAGGATCGAGTGAAAGAGCTGTTTTGAAGGAAGCCTCAGCTTTTTCCCAATCCCGGTCAAACGAAGAGTGGATAAGCCCAAGAGTAGTGTGAGCTACGCTGGAACCCGGATCTAGGCTCAGCGCTTTGTTCAGGTGTATTTTTGCTTCTTCTACCAAAGCCGGATCTGTATCGTAACTATAGTCATAGATAAGGAATAAAGAATCTGCCAATCCGACATAGGCTGCCTCAAAGGCAGGGTCAAGTTCCAGCGCATTTCTATAAAGCTGAACGGCGCTTTTCAAAGAGTCGTAGCTTCTTTTTTGCCAAAAGAACCTGGCTTTTAGGTAAAGCTCGTATGCTTCCGGATTGCTGGTAGGGCGTTTAGTCAGTGCATGTTTATCTTGATTCAGTTGTTTGGAAAGATGAAAGGACAGCCGTTCGGTGATAGAATCCTGCAGATCTAGCAGCCGGTCCGGCTTGCCGTTGAATTGATCTGACCATAACAGGTCGCCTGTGCTGACCGACACCGCCTGTACGGTAACCCGCATTGATCCACCTTCCTGATGCACTCTTCCGTCGATCACAAGATCGACCTTCAGACGCTTTCCAATATCGGCCAGTTCAGGCCTGTCGCCGGTAAAACCTGAGACCGCGGAGGTCGGCCGCACATTTATTCCATCCAATCTGTTCAGACGTGTAATGACCGAATCGGCGAGCCTAAGGCCGAGATCATTGTCCAGACCATCAAATGTCATTAAAGGAAGGATGGCGATAGAGTTTAATGAGGCCGTCTGTTGAGGGCTGCGTGAAAACCATGCACCTGCCAGAAAGATCCCAATTATCCCAAGCAGACATATACACAAGAGAAAGATGGCTCGATAGTTTTTGTTCTTTTGAGAAGGAGTTTTTACCGGCAACTCGCTGAACTGTTTTTCAAGCCTTGGATGATCGGTTGTTGCAAGAGTTTCAACATTGCCCTCTTTTGAAACCTGTGTCAGGTCAATGTTTGTGACATCACCAACGAATCTGTAACCTCGCCGTGGCACAGTGATGATATATTCGGTGTCGCTGTATTGCTGAAAGCTTTTTCTGAGCTGGTGAACGGCGTGTGCAAGGCTATTTTCACCTGCATCAGAATCAGGCCATATCTCTCTGACCAATGTTTCTTTTTTTATTATCTCTCCAGGCTGCGAAGTCAATCTGATAAGCAGCTCTATAGCCTTTGGAGCAATGATGACAGGATCATTATCATGCTTTAGTTCGCCATTGTTCACATCCAGGCGAAAATCATCAAATGTTCTTAAGTCATTCATTCGATTGGACATAGCGGATTAAGAACTTTTAAAGAAATAAATCAAAAAATCCTCAAGACTTAGATATTACCTCTCGCTATTATCCGAATACATAACGCAAAAGAGCCTTTTTGTTAAATGATTTCAGGCGATAAATAACAGAGTGAGATCAAATCACCTTAGATTGTAAGCGAACAACCAATGGATAACAAGAAGATCAGGATAACCACACACTCATTCGAGAAGATCAAGGTTACTAAACAGAACATCTCCTCAAGGATAAGTATCAAAGATCTTTCAACAACCAATGCGGATGACAGTTCAACAGGGTCGGTCGTGCCTGAATTGATCGAAGAAAACATGAGTGAATTTGAAGAGCAGGCTGTAACAACGGATACAAAAAACTTACCGCTGCCAAGATCCTAATAAAAATGAAAGAACGTCAGCGTTTGGCATGAGGAGTATTACCTAGAATGAAAAGAATAACTAAAAACCAACATAAAAACGGAAATCGACTTCAATATACATTAAAAGCACTTATCTTAGCCGCATTGACCGTGCTGGTTTTTTCGGGCGTTCTGGAAGCTCAGACAGATCCGCAGCCTGCGATAATAGGTACGGCAGGTTCAAGTCAACAGGCGGTCATATTTCCCGACCCGAATTCTGATACATCAGATCAAGTGATCGTCCCAGGTCTTCCGGCCAATGCCAATCCGCATGGTATAGCGTATTTTGGCAGCGACAATGCTTTGGTCTCAGATTTTGCCAACAGCAGGATATTTGTTATCCGGGTTTCGACCGGAGAGATGATCGCAACGATCAATACATCTACAAGTGGCTATAATGGCACCGGTACTATCGCGGTCTCGCCGGACCGCCAAACTGCACTAGCAATAGGCGGGACCAATACGATCCACGTAATCCGTGCGCCATTCGATGAAGACTCTCTGATCACGAGCTTTAACTTACCCAACGGAGTTGACGGCTATCAGACACAGGCGATCGTGTTTGACAATACAGGACGAGCATTTATCGGGCATCGCAGTGGAATATCAGTTATCGATCCACCCTACACATCGACGGCATTTACCATTCCTCACACAGGAACGATCTATGCCGCAACGGGCAGCATCGCCATCACACCGGACGGCAATCAACTCCTTGTCACCAGAAGTGCATACGGAGATTCGGTTCTGGTTTACAATGCCCCGTTCAGCGCCAGCTCAACCGCTCAGCTCATCCCGGTACCGGGCTTGATCGCTCCTTCATTCTGGGGAGCAACGGGACTGATGGTCGCACCGGACGGTCAGACGGCGATCGTGGTTAGCAGCGGGTTGCGTGCTGCCGCATTTATCAAAGCTCCTTTCACGCCGTCGTCAGTAGTGGAAATGATACCAATTCCGGGCACAGGAACGGTTAGCTTTGAGGATGTAGGGATCAGTGCAGACAGCCAGATGGCGATGATAACCGGTAATGCTACCGGTAATACTCAAGATTATGTGATCTTCATAAAAGCCCCGTTTACCGCAGCAGAGGCTACAGTGACCGAAATTCCGATCCTTGGTGTTGATAATGCTGCACGCGGAGCCGGTGCGGTGCGATTTATGCCTCCGGGATTAGCGCCTGGTCTGACGGTAACTAAGAGCGGACCGGAAACAGTGGTGTCGGGACAGAACATCACTTATACAATAACTTACGGCAACACAGGTTCGGCTAATGCTGAAAATACGATCATCAGCGATCCGCTGCCGGAGGGAACGACGTTCGTATCAGCGACCGATGGCGGACAGCTGGTTGACGGCAATGTCATATTCGACCTCGGGACGCTCCCCGCAGATACTACGGGAGCAACAGTATCATTTACCGTGAACGTAACCGCTATCGGCGGACAGACCGTTAACAACAACAATTACACTATTGCTGCTGACGGAGCGGCTGCGGTTTACGGGCCGTCAGTTTCTACAACCGTGACAACAGACCTTGCCCTTTCGCCTGATCATGTCGTTTTGCTGACTGGCGATACGCAACAATTCACCCCGACAGGCGGAGTTGCTCCATATACGTATAGTGTATTTCAGGATCAATCGGGCGGTTCAATAAATGCATCCGGGCTTTATACTGCCGGAAACAATCAGGGAACAGACACGATCCGTGTTACTGATTCGCTGGGCAACACTGCCGATGCAACGGCAAGTGTTTGGACGCCGCTGACCATCTCACCGCAAACAGTAACAGTTCCCGGAGGCCAGACACAGCAATTTACCGCGAGCGGCGGAAGACCGTCTTATACATTCAGTATATTGCAGAATCAATCTGGCGGTTCGATAAATGCATCTGGCCTATACACGGCCGGCTCGACCATCGGAACGGACATCGTCCGCGTTACTGACAGCAACGGCTATACGGCAGATGCAGCAGTGACTGTCTCGGCTCCGTTGCCGTTAGCGATCTCTCCCGTATCCTCTGAGGTTGAGGTTGGCACCCACATTCTATTTTCGGCAAGTGGCGGCATAGGGCCTTATGTTTACAGCATGGTTCAGGATCAATCAGGAGCTTTGCTTGTTTCTCACTCAGGTTCTTATCTGGCAGGAAGCACGGCCGGTACTGATATCATCCGCGTTACAGATCTGCTCGGAAATACCGCTGACGCAACGGTTATGGTCACATCCGCTGCAAACCAGCCGGTGATATCGCCTAAAACTGTTACTGTCGAAACCGGTCAGACAGTGCAGTTCACCACGACCGGCGGATCAGGTTCTTTTTATTACAGAATCCAAGACGGTAACGGTTATGTTAATGAAGGGAGCGGATTTTACACGGCGTCCGACTATCCGGGAACCGACATCGTTCGTGTGATCGATAATATGACCGGGGCTTACGATGAAGCGACGGTAACAATAATCGAAGGTATCTCGGCCAACTGCTTTCCGGCGCCTTCGGATAAGGTTGTATGGTGGCGTGGAGAGGGCGATGCGATGGATTGGGCAAATGGAAATAACAGCACTGTATCGGGAGATGTAACGTATTCAGCAGGCCGTGTAGGAAGTGCGATAAACTTCGGTTCTACCGGAGGACACATTCAATCAACAATATCGACGCCGACGCTTGATGATTTTACGGTCGAAGGTTGGGTAAGGTTGGATACACCGTCAGATCCTGTTTCGAGATTGTTCCGCTATTTCAATTCCGGTCAAACCAATTACTTAGATATATTGGTCACATCAGATGGGACTCTAAGGGTCGAAAACCAGTCCTCGACCCTTGTCAATTCTCATCTGTTTATTGCTGATGGCAACTGGCATCATATAGCCGTTAGCGCCTACGGTAACGGCATACGGATCTTTGTAGATGGTGAGATGGTCGGAGCCGAGCTTTATTCAGGAACGCTAGCTAATCTCTCATTTATTAGGATCGGTGAAATGTTTATGGACAACCGGTTCGTCGGGTCGGTCGATGAAATTGCTTTTTACAGACGTGGCTTGAGTGATGAAGAGATCGAAGGAATATTTGATGCCGGAAAGTATGGCCAATGTCTGGCGGGTTGTCGGCCGGTTGCTTCGGATTCGTCCGCTTGGTGGCGGGCTGAGGGCGATACTGACGATTGGTTTGGTGAATACAATGGAACCGCCCAAGGAAACGTCTCCTACACACCCGGACAGGTTGGCAGTGCGTTTAGTTTTGGCACAGATGGCGGATATGTCCAAGCGGAAATGTCCAGATCATCAGTATCAGCGTTCACCGTTGAAGGTTGGGTAAAACCCGAGGCACCGGTTGGAGGATCTTCAAGACTGTTCCGTTATCTAGATGCCGGAATTGCCAGAATTCAATTGTTAGTCACACCTAGCGGTACGTTGCAAGCGAACTTAAACAATGGCATTCAAAGTATTGAAATATCGGCAAGCGATCACATCGCTGACGGCAACTGGCATCACGTCGCTCTAACCATAAATAGCGGACAAGCCATGTTGTTCGTTGACGGTGAGTATAAAGGCTCACAGCCGTATTCAATGACGTTCAGCTCTCTAACCACGGTCGAAATAGGTTCAACGTTAACGCCGATGTTTGTCGGTTCTATTGACGAACTGGCTTTTTATGAACGCGGTTTTAGCCATGTAGATATCGAGGCCATTTACAACGCAGGCAAGAATGGCAAATGTTTGAACGGCGAACCGGCCGAGTTAGAGATTACACCAGAAACAGTAACGTTAAACACCGGAGGAAATCAAGAATTTTTTGCTAGTGGAGGAATTGGGCCTTTTACCTTCAGCCTTGTTACCAATCAATCCGGCGGTTCAGTAACAGCATCCGGCTTTTATACGGCCGGAGCAACTGCAGGAATCGACACCGTCCGCGTTACCGATGTCAACAGCCAAACGGCCGATGCAACGATAACAGTTACGGCTGCACCGACACCAACTCCTACGCCGACTCCGACACCAACGCCAACACCGCCGGGCGAGCCGCAATGCGCTCCGGCTGCACCGGGAATGGTCGCATGGTGGTCAGGCGACGGTAATGCTCTTGATTCGCGTTCCAGATTAAATGGAACAGGCGGTGCTTACGCTCCCGGGCATTCCGGTCAGGCATTTTCAACAGGACAGGTAACAGTACCAAATAGTCCTGTATTAAATTTCACAGAACAAATGTCTGTGGAAATGTGGGTCTCTCCTTCTGATATCGGAAGAACGGATGGGTTGAGTGCATTGCTTTCTAAGGGGCAGTTTTCAATAACTAATACGCAATCTTATGCACTTTTTTACAATCACAACCGAAACGTTTTGTTTAGGATCGGTAACAGTTCGACGTTCGATCAGTTATCAGGAGAAACTCCGATTCCACTTAATGAATTCACTCATATTGCTGCTACCTACAATGGAACGGAGATGAGGCTATATATCAACGGCGTTCTAAATTCTTCTAAAACTACTACGATCGGTGCTCTGCAATCGAGGCCTGAATCTCTTCGGATTGGCGGGTCTGAAGTTGCTACATTCCCCGGCCTGATCGATGAACTAGCGATGTATAACAGAGTTCTTAACGCTGATGAAGTCGCTTCCATCTACAATGCCGGAACCGCAGGTAAATGTAAGCCGACGGCAACGAAAGCACCGTCCGATATTATCGGCTGGTGGTCGGGCGACGGCGACGCCAATGATATTTCCGGCAATGGCCGCAACGGAACGCTTCAAAACGGAGCGGGCATAACCTTTGGCAAGGTCGGACAAGCATTTGACCTCACGGCACAAGATCAGTACGTCGATATTCCGAACGATCCTGCTTTGTTTCCGCAAACCGGATTTACGATTGAATCATGGATAAATCCGTCAACTTATGCGTGTAATCCAGCAAGTGCCGTAATGCGGATAGCACATTCTGTTCCAACAATAAATCGAGGCTGGCTGACCCAAATAACATGCAATACCAATCCACTAGGCGCGGGCGTTTTGCGAGCCGGACTATACGATAGTTCCGGGAATCTGAATATTTTCGGATCAAATCAGGCACTTCCCGCGGGAGAATATTCTCACTTTGTGTTCACATGGGATGGCAGTATCATGCGTCTCTATATCAATGGAGTTCTAGATGCATCTGCCGCGACAACTATAACAAACATGGGTATCAATACTGAAAACATCAGGCTCGGGGATGCGAATTTTGGTTTTCTCGGACAGATAGATGAACCAACTTTGTATAGCCGCTCATTAAGTGCTGCCGAAGTAGCTTCGATATACAACGCCGGAGTCGCCGGTAAACTAAAAACTGATCTGACGCATAGCGGTTTGGTCGGGCAATGGAAAGCTGATGGAAACGCCAACGATTCGTCAGGCTTAAACAATCACGGAATATTAGTGAACGGAGCAGGATTTGCTGCTGGCAAAGCCGGACAGGCATTCAGTTTTGACGGAATAGACGATGCCGTGCGGGTTCCTCACAGCGCCAGTCAAGAGATTCCCAATGACATTACCGCAGAGGCGTGGGTATTTCCGACAAGTTTGCCTAATATTCTTCCACGAATTTTTGTAAAGGAAGATAATGTCTCAGGTCTCATTTGGTTAATGGCTTTGAGGAATGATGGGACGTTTACAAACGCTTTACACGTTAACATCATGGGTAACCAATTCGCCACACCATCAAACTCGATTCAGTTAAATCAATGGAATCACGTTGCGTTTAGTTATGAACGTTCTTCGGGAGCGATCAAGCTTTATGTCAACGGAAATCTTAGGTTAAATACGACGACGGCCAGTGATCTACCTGTTTTCGGAAATCGTGATCTCTTTATCGGAAATGATAGTAACAGCTTAATAGGCATTTCCGATAGGCAGTTTCACGGCTTGATAGATGAGGCGTCGATCTATAACCGTGCTTTATCGCCATCAGAAATAACAGCAATCTATAATTCGGGCAATAATCTACGGGCTGAGGATGGCAAGAGAAGCTCGGCACGCAGTTTCACTCCCGAAGGCAGCACGCCGGTCACAACTGCGGTCGGCGACGTCACGATCACTTTTGATAATGTTACGACGGGCGGTATAACGCATCAGATACCGCTAGAACGCGGTGTGCTTGTTCCTTTGCCGTCAGGATCTGCTCCGGCTCTTGTCTATGACATCAATACAACCGCTGCATTTAGCGGAGACGTGGAATTATGTTTTAACGTTCCTTCATTTATAGGGATGGGAACAGGGTATCAGCTTGCTGTCCTTCAGCTTGCGAACGGTGTCTGGGAAAACAGAACGATCTCTCAGGATATACTTGCGGGAAGTGCTTGTGCCAGAACGACAAGCCTATCTTCTCCTATCGCTGTGACGTCATTTGCTCCGACATCCGCTGACGCGGAGGTGATCGGACGAGTGATGACACAAGAGGGACGGGGCATACGTAATGCACGCATCGCGATAGCAGACCAGGAAGGAAACCTGCGTTACGTAATGACCAATGCATTTGGCTACTATCGGTTCCAGGGGCTGAGAGTAGGCAGATCGTATGTGCTTACGGCAAAGAGCAAGGGATACGGATTTGAACCGGCAGTAGTAACACTGGACGACAGCATTGCGGAGATCAACATCATCGCAACGGCAAGTGCGGGTTCAGGCACGACCAGACCGCGGTAAATCTAAGGAATGAAACAAGTCATTTGGAAGTGCCAAGAACTAGAAATTAAGCCCTTCTAAACTTGGCTCTCTACTCTTTCGGATCCGAAAGAGCTTAGGAGCTTTCATCAGAAAGCTCCATTTTTTATAAGGTCATGCTTTTACGAAGTGTCTTGATGTCAGAAGGTTTTGAAAATATATCATTACTGACACGTTTATTGAATTCGACCGATTCAACATTGATACGAGATGAATGAACGCCATTAGTAAAGCGGTCAATTATGAACGGCGTAAGGACATTTCCGATACGAACGAACTGTGCATAGCGGTCTTCTTCTACGACGTCTTCGCCGTTGGCGTTAGTGCGTCTGGTTATGGCCTTTGCGGGGATGCCGTCGTCGGCTCCGAATTCAAACTCGACCTCAAAACCGTCATCATAGATCAGCTTTATCACATCATTGCGTTTGCCCAGCGTTGCCGGACGTTTGCCAATGTATTCCAACCTTGCTGAGCCTTTCCACTGTCTGCGAAGCAGGTTATCAAGACTGGTTCTAATTCCTTTTTTGAAATTTGAAAGCTGTATCTCGGTCTGGTCGCGAATGACCTCCATATCGCCGTCATAGACCCAGCCCGCTTCACCAACATTTACCTGAACGTTGCGAAGATTGCCGGTTTTGAATTCGGTCCGTTCCTTGTCCGGAAATACGATGACGTCATAAAAACTCTGGAAGGATATAACGGCATTTTCGCGCAGTATGCTGAATTTTCCACGGCTGATCTGCGTAGAAACATTCAGATAAGCATTGCCGCCAAGATATGAAACAGCTTTGGCGATAACGGCCTCTGCCTCGGCCGGGTCACGCACCGGCTGTTCGTCCGCGTCCTGAGCCAAAACGGTCATGGTTGCTGCCAGCAGAACAGCAAAGAAAAAAAGAAACCGTAACGTGCAGGACAAGTTATTTGAACTCATAAGCTACAACCTTTGTAACGTTCATCTTTTTGCCGCTTTTATGGACCGCAGGACGGAAAGTTATCTTTTCGACAGCTTCGGTCACTTTGGCCTTTTGTTCGCTGGTCAGATCCGTAGTTATAAATCTGAAAACAGAAATGCGGCCGTCAGAGCCAAAGAAAACATCAACGGCAATGTGTCCGGTTTTTAGAGTAGCAACATCTATCTCCGGTTTGGGACGCGAGAGAATAGCGACCTTGGTGGTTATGTCACGATCTTCGTCTTCGTAATAAAGTGTGTAGCGGTATTCAATGGTTACGGTGACGTTTACGGGTTTGCCATTGATCGTTCGTGGTGTGAACCTGATGCCTTTTGCGGCGTTTATTGCCTGTTGGGTCAGGCCGTGAGGCAAATAGGTCTGCGGCGAGACATTGCCTACCTTGCCATTGGCAAGGAGCGTCACGCTAAGCTTAACGATCCCCTCGACTCCGTTCTGACGTGCCGCGGATGTATATGGAGCACGCGGCTGTTCAAGGATGACGTGTTCACGCACCGGAGACGTTTGCGGGGTTGCAGGCTGTGTCTGCTGTTGGGCAACTGCGGCAGCGGCCGGTAAAAAAATAGACAATAATAAAGCCGTTAGTTTCATATACTTTTACGGTCGGTCAGATATTAGATGCAAAAAAAGCCTTGACGGCAGTTTACCATCAAGACTTTTTCTGAAAAACCCCTATTCTGCCTTAATTCAGGCTAAAGACGTCTTTTGGATCGACGGTGATCTCACCATTATCAGCATCTACAATAAAGCTCGCGGCCGATTTCCACTGATTCGTGATAGGCAGTTTTACTTTTTGGTCGATGTGCCGCTTTAGAAAACGAGCTCCGTACGCCGGGCTAAAGCCCTTTTCTGTCAGCAGATCAACGGCCGCGTCCGTAACCTCTACCAATTTGCCCTGGCGTTCCATGTGACGCTGCATCTTGCTTAGGTAAAGTCTGGCGATCTCTCGAACTTCGTCCATGGTTAGCGGCGAAAATACGATGATCTCGTCTATTCGGTTGCGAAATTCGGGTGTGAAGCGCGTTTCCGCGGCTTTCATGACGTCACCTTTTATGGCTGTCATGTCACCGAGCGATTTCATGCCGAAACCAAGCGGCTTTTCGTATTTCTTGAAGTTCTCAGAACCGAGGTTCGAGGTCATGATAACTATTGCGTCAGAAAGATATACCTTCTTGCCGCGTCCGTCGGTTATCCAGCCTTCGTCAAAAGCCTGAAGGAAGATGTTCATCAGATAGGGCGATGCTTTCTCGACCTCATCCAACAGCAGAACGGTGTACGGATTATCACGAAGCTGTTCAGTTAGGATGCCGCCGCGTTCGCTGCCGACAATGCCGCGCGGCATTCCGATCAGCTTTTCAATGCCGACAGTTCCGTCGCCGTATTCGCTCATGTCGATGCGGATCATCTTGCCTTCATCGCCAAACATAAATTCGGCAACGGCTTTTGCAAGTTCTGTCTTACCGACGCCGGTCGGCCCAAGGAAAAGCAGTACGCCATCCGGTGCGTAATGATTTTCCTTTAGCGGCCCTTTATTCAACCTTAGCCTTTCGGCGACGGCGCGGACGGCTTCGCGCTGGCCAATCACACGCTTGCCAAGTTCTTCCTCCATTTTGGCAAATCGGTCGCTTGTATCGCGGTAAATCATATCTTT
>JAHBSH010000040.1 GCA_019639215.1 Acidobacteriota bacterium | reverse complement strand
TTGTCCCACCGTTCGTAATCTATACCGATACCGCCCAGATATTCAGCTATCTCCGCCGGATCAGTAAACCTCAGATCTCTGTTTGGTACATCTACAATTGCCATTACTACTCCCTAACAAATTCACTTTCTTGCCACAACTGCCGGATCTCATAAGCCGCAAGTTTTAACGCCTTCTCATCTCCCGGATCATCTGAAAACCATTTTCTGAATTCTTCTATTATAACGCTTAAGACATCAGACTCGCTATGACAATCTTTTAGTCTTGGCAAAATTGTTCCGGTTTCAGGATCATACTCGTCAGTATTATCTTCAAAATTTATTCCTTGGGGATCATGCTGGAACAATACCTCGGAAACATCTAAGAATAATTTGCCATAGTGTGCCTTAAGCCTCTCACGCTCTCTCCTCATGCTTTAAATTTAAGATTTTAAATTTGAAATTTAAAGCCCTGAGTTACTCGTTCCTGTTCTTATTTATTCCCCCGGCTTTAAGTTTGCGTTGAAACTCCTGACGAAATTCCGTCATTTCCCGGTCGAATTCATCGTTTTCTTTCTTGCGTTGGTATCTTTCTCTTTCCTTTTCGGTCAAATATTTCACGCCTTTTATTTCGGAGTTTATGGCAGAGTCGAGCCAGCCTTTCAGCTGTTTTGAGATGCCTATTGCGCGGACTATAAGATTTGAAATTTCAGGCTTGAATTTTGCGAATTTGGGCGATCTTTCACATAACCTGAGCATTGAGCGGCACTCACCCGCTGAGCCTTTTGCAATGAATAAAAAAGTTATCAGTTCATTTGAGGTCCCACGTTCGAAGCCTTCGGCGATGTTGTTTGAAACAGAAACGGCCGCCCTCTCAAGTTGATTTTTTGTATCTCCGAACCCTTTGAAGTCAGCGGCATCTGTGAACTCGAATACTTTCAGAGAGAATTCGATCGCAGCCTGCCAGACCGGAAGATCTTCGAAGACCTTATATTTCATAGATCTTTTTTAATGTTTAATGCCTCTGCCAAGCACCTCAAACAAAAACTCAAAGATCTCGATATGCCTTCGCGCGTCGGCTACGGTCTCGCCCCATGTATAGAGGCCGTGGCGGCGAAGGTAAACGCCGTGGATGCCTTTGTTCTCAAGCAGGACATTTTCTATGACGTGCGACAGGGCGATGTAGTCCTGCGAATTATCTACTATCGGAACGACCTCTTTATGTTCGTGGGTCGTAATGCCGGACAGGCCTTTGAGCATCTCATAGCCTTCTATCTCGATCGCTCCCTGTTCATAAAAATGATCTGAAAGTATCGTTCCCCAGACGGAATGTGTATGCAGTATCGACCGCGCCTTTGGCAGATGCCGGTAGATGCACAGATGTATCAGCGTTTCCGCCGACGGCTTGCCAAAACCCTGTAAGATCTCTGCGTCGTCGTCGAGTTCCAGAAAATTGGTCTCGTCCAGATCGCCTTTGTTCATTCCGCTGGCGGTGACACAGATCCTCAGCGGCTTGCGTGCCAGCAGCATGCTGAAATTGCCACTGGTTCCCAAAACCCAGCCGCGGCGGTAAAATTCCCTGCCTGCTAACGCCAATTCTTCGGGTGGACTCGGAACTCCGGTATTCTCAGCCATTGCTCTTTTTAATCCTCGTCATCTCTCAGCTTTTCGAGCACAGAGAGGTCTTCCAGTGTGGTCACGTCGCCCGCGATGTCGGCTCCGGCGGCAACCTCGCGTAAGAGGCGGCGCATTATCTTGCCCGAACGCGTTTTCGGCAGAGCGTCGGTAAAGCGGATGTCATCAGGTTTTGCCAATGCCCCGATCTCTTTTGCAACGTGTGCCCGAAGCTCATTCTTCAATGCTTCATCGCCTTTTCGTCCGCCCTCGAGCGTAACAAATACCGATATTGCCTGGCCCTTTACTTCATCCGGGCGGCCGACCGCAGCAGCTTCGGCAACGGCCTCGTGCGAAACCAGTGCCGATTCGACCTCTGCCGTGCCGAGGCGATGTCCGCTGACGTTTATCACGTCATCGACACGACCCATTATCCAATAATATCCGCGTTCGTCACGCCGTGCGCCGTCACCGGCAAAATAACGATTCGGTATCTCCGACCAATAGGTCTTTTTGTATCTTTCGTCGTCGCCGTAAACGGTTCTGAGCATCGAAGGCCATGGATGTTTCGCCACCAGATAACCGCCTTCATTCTCACCGACCGGCTCGCCGCTTTTTGAAACTATATCGAGCAAAATACCGGGCAGCGGACGCGTTGCCGTTCCCGGAACGGTCGGTGTTGCTCCGGGCAGCGGTGAGATCATCATCGCACCGGTCTCGGTCTGCCACCACGTATCGACTATCGGGCATTTGCCCTTGCCGATGACGTGATGATACCACATCCATGCTTCGGGATTTATCGGCTCGCCCACGGTGCCGAGCAGGCGCAGGCTTGAAATGTCGTGCTTCAGAACATGGCGTTCGCCCCAGCGGATGAATGTACGTATCGCCGTCGGTGCCGTGTAAAGAATATTTACTCTGTGTCGTTCGATGATGTCCCAAAAGCGGTCGTAATCCGGGTGGTTCGGCGCTCCTTCATAGATCATCACGGTCGCACCGTTAGCGAGCGGCCCGTAAACCACATAGCTGTGACCAGTAACCCAGCCGATGTCAGCCGTACACCAGTAGATATCTTCATCCTTAAGGTCAAAGACCATCTTGGTCGTGTACGCCGTCTGTGTCAGATAACCGCCTGTGGTGTGAAGAATACCTTTCGGTTTGCCCGTTGTACCGGACGTGTAAAGTATGTAAAGCGGATGTTCGGAATCAAGCTCTTCGGCAGGACAATCGTTGTCGGCTGCGGCCATCAGTTCATGCCACCAATGGTCACGGCCCGGCGACATATTTATCTTTGTTCCTGTTCGCTTGAACACAATGACCGATTCCACGGTCGGGCAATTCGGCACGGCATTATCTATCGTGCCCTTTAAGGTTATCTCTGCTCCTCGGCGATATGCTCCGTCTGCCGTTACGATCAGCTTGATCTCACCGTCATTCACACGATCAGAGATAGCATCTGCCGAAAATCCTCCAAAGATGACCGTATGCGTCGCTCCGATGCGGGCACAAGCCAGCATAGCGATCGCAAGCTCCGGCACCATCGGCATATACAGCGCTACGCGGTCGCCTTTTTTTACGTTCTGCCCTTTCAGGACATTGGCAAATTTGCATACCTCTGTGTAAAGCTGCTGATAGGTAAGTGTGCGTTGTTCGCCCGGCTCACCTTCCCAGATGATCGCTGCCTTGTTTCGCCGCCACGTCGTCAGATGCCTGTCCAGACAGTTGTACGAAGCATTCAGCGTGCCGCCGACAAACCATTTTGCAAAAGGTTCGTTCCACTCCAGCACCTTGTCCCATTTCTTGAACCAATCAAGGCTCTCAGCCTGTTTTGCCCAAAAACCTTCGGGGTCCGCCTCAGCCTCAGCGTAGAGTTTTTCATATTCTTCAAAACTCTTGATATGAGCGTTTGCGGAAAATTCCGGCGAAGGTTCAAACACACGGGTTTCACTTAAAACCGATTCAATCGCGATAGGATCTGACATAGTTCACCTAGTATAGATTATTGATGCAAATAGCGTAAATCCGGCAGATGCCGCCGAACACAATGTCCGCACTTTAAAAATAGTTCGACATAAGTGTAAACTTGCAAGCTAAACTGGTGTGGTTGTCACCATGCTCCCTTTCTCGATCATTAAAAACTAAAATGCCGCTATTGGAAATGAAGAACATCGTTAAGGAATTCCCGGGCGTCCGGGCACTTGACGGTGTCAGCTTTACGCTGGAGGCCGGAGAATTTCACGCTCTTGTCGGCGAGAACGGCGCAGGCAAATCTACATTGATGAAGGTCCTTTCCGGTGTCTATCCGGCTGGGCAATATTCCGGCGAAATATTGATCGGCGGAAAAACAATGGAGTTTTCCGGCATCCGCGATTCTGAGAAAGCAGGCGTCGCTATAATTTTTCAGGAACTGTCGCTGGTCAAGGAACTGACCGTAGGCGAGAACATTTTTCTTGGCCGCGAACCTTCGACCCTCGGCATTATCAACCACTCAGAGCTTTACCACCGCGCGTCAAATCTTCTGCGCGACCTCAAGCTCGACATCGATCCGCGTGAACCTGTCGGCAATCTGGGCATTGGGCGACAGCAGCTGGTCGAAATAGCAAAAGCTCTTTCGCAAGACGCAAAGATACTTGTTCTGGATGAACCGACGGCAGCCCTGACCGATACAGAGGTCGAAACGCTTTACGGCATTCTCGAAGACCTTAGGTCACGCGGCGTCGGTATGATCTATATTTCGCATAAGCTGGAAGAGGTCTTTCGGATGAGCGACCGCATAACCGTCCTCAGAGACGGCAAAACGGTCAGCACACACAACACAGTTGATCTGACAAGGGATGAGGTCATCGCCGCAATGGTCGGGCGCGAAGTGGGCGACATATTTCCCGCCTCTCATCACGAGTTTGGCGAAACGGCAGCCGAATTTCGCAACATCACGGCATATTCACCCGATGTTCCCGGCAAAAAGCTCGTTGATGATGTTTCCTTTCATGTCCGCAAAGGCGAGGTGCTGGGAATTGCCGGTTTGATGGGAGCAGGCCGGACAGAGCTTTTGATGACGATCTTTGGTTCGTGGAAAGGTAAATGGTCGGGAACCATTGAGACCGGAGGTAAACAGATAAAACTGTCGTCACCTTCGGATGCGATAAACCACGGGATAGGTTTTGTGACCGAAGACCGAAAACGTTTTGGGCTGGTGCTTGAGCATACGATCATCGACAACATGACGATCGCAGCTCTAAAGAGGATCTCAGGCCAATTTTTTACCGACCGTTCACGTGAGGCCGCAGCAGCATCTGTCCCGATGTCTTCGCTGCGGGTAAAAGCAGGTTCGCTGATGACCGTTGCCGGAACACTTTCCGGCGGCAATCAGCAAAAGGTCGTTCTTGGCAAATGGCTTCTAACAGAGCCTAAGGTATTGTTTCTCGACGAGCCGACACGTGGCATAGACGTTGGGGCAAAACAGGAGATCTACGCCGAGATCAACAAACTTGCACAGGACGGATTGGCTATTGTGCTGGTCTCTTCCGAGCTGCCTGAAGTGCTCGGACTTTCTGACCGTGTGCTTGTGCTTCACGAAGGCAAGGTCGCGGGCGAATTCACACGCGCTGACGCAACACCCGAAAAACTGATGGCCGCTGCAACCGGCCACTAATAAAAACATTTGCGTCCTTTGTACAAAGATGTTATAGAATACGCATATCTAAATCGATTTAACTGACGAAACGGACAACAAGAATTGGTCAAACAAATTTGACCCAAACATATGATCGGTTTTCCCAAGCCTGTAAAAAGCAGATCCGGTCAGGATGAACGCAATGTCTGAAAACACAACCTCTAAAATAAATACGTCCAATCTGCGGGCTTATATCATGATCGCTGTGCTGGCGCTGATATGGGCATATTTTCATTGGGCAACGGATTCCATCTTTCTTACGCCGCGCAACCTCTCTAACCTGATGACGCAGATGTCCGTTACAGGCATACTCGCCGTCGGTATGCTGATGGTAATTGTGTCGGCAAACATTGACCTTGCCGTCGGTTCGGTTCTGGGTCTTGCGGGCGGTGTCGCGGCATATTCGCTTGCCTCTTGGGAGTTCAGTGTTCCCGTAGCAATCGCCATCGCCGTCATGGTATCGATAGCTATCGGAACGTTTCAGGGCGTTTTGACGGCGTATATGAACATCCCTGCGTTCATCGTCACGCTCGGCGGCCTGCTTGCCTGGCGCGGTGCGGTCAAGTGGCAACTCGGAGGCAATACCGTTCCGGTCGCCGAAGATTCCTTCAAATTCATCGGCCAGGGAAATCTGCCAATGACATACGGATGGGCTCTTGCCGGATTGGCGATCATATTCGTTCTATTCATGGTCTATCGTTCTGTTCAGTCGGCCCGCAGCTACGGGCTGGGTGAAGTGAACTATGCAGCCACCTCTCTGAAGGCGATCATCCCGATAGGTGCTATTGTCGCGTTCATGCTGGTGATGAATTCATATCAGGGCGTGCCGATACCGGTGCTGATATTCGTTTTTGTCGCTCTTTTCGGAGCCTTCCTGACCACATCAACAACATTCGGACGGTATCTATATGCCATCGGCGGCAATGCTGAGGCAGCTCGGCTTTCCGGCATCAATAACAGGCTCAACGTGGTAAAGGTCTTTGCCCTGCTTGGTGCCTTGACGGGTATTGCGGCTCTGATCTTTACGGCAAGGGTCGGCTCTGCGGCTCCTGACGCGGGTGTGCTTAAAGAACTCGATGCCATCGCCGCATGCGTCATCGGCGGAGCATCGCTGATGGGCGGACGCGGAACCATCTTCGGTGCATGTCTTGGAGCGTTGATCATGGCAAGCCTTGATAATGGAATGTCTCTGCTCAACGTTCGTGATTTTATGCAGGACATCATCAAAGGATCGATCCTCGTCGCTGCGGTCGGGCTGGATATGTTCGGTCGAAAGCAGGGTTAAAGAACAAAATACCGGAACGGTCATTCTCTTCCGCTCCGGTATCAATTGGTCTCACCAATTCCCATCAGGCCGCGAAACATCGCGGCCTTTATCTTTTAATAGACCCAATCTGCAATGAACAGGTTTGTATCACCGCGGTTTGCCGCGTTGCGGTTCGATGCGAATACAAGCTTTTTGCCATCCGGCGAGAACATAGGAAATCCGTCGAATGTCTCATTGAACGTGATGCGTTCCAGGCCGCTGCCGTCAACGTTGATGACCGCCAGATCAAAGTTGGGCTGCCGTCGCTGTCCGGGCGTCTGCACATCAAAATGATCGGTCGAAAAGATTATTCCCTTTCCGTCCGGTGTAAAGAATGGTGCAAAGCTGGCAGAGTTCAGGTCGGTCACCTGCCGCTTGTTGCTGCCGTCGGCGTTCATCACCCATATCTCAAACACCGCCGGTTCGATCATATCCTTTGCCAAAAGCTCCTTATAACGGGCGATCTCTGCCTCGGTCTTTGGATAATAAGCACGATAAACGATCTGCTTTCCGTCAGGTGAAAAGAACGCTCCGCCGTTGTAGCCAAGTTCATCGGTCAGGCGTTTTACGTTCTTGCCGTTGATGTCCATCGTATAGATATCAAGGTCGCCGTCACGCGTTGATGTAAAGACGATGGTTTTGCCGTCAGGCGAAAGCGTGGCTTCGGCATCATAGGCATTGTTCTTGGTCAAAGCCTTGATCTTTGTACCGTCGGCATTTGCGGTGTAGATCTCGTATGTCGGATAGACCGGCCAAACGTAACCCTGCGAACGGTCAGGCGGTATCGGGCATTCACTGCTTGCCGCGTGTGTGGATGCATAAACGATCTTTTTGTCTCCGCGGAGATAGTATCCACAGGTAACACGCCCCTTGCCGTTCGAGACCTGCTTGATGTCCGATCCGTCAATGTTCATCGTGTACATGCGGTCGCATCCGTTGCCGTCACGTTTTGATTGAAAGATCAGTTTTTTACCGTCGAAGGAAAAATATGCTTCGGCGTTCTCTCCGCCAAAAGTGAGCTGTTTTACGTTCTTCAGTCTTTTTTCACTTTCATGCGCCACTGTATTGGTCTGGCCAAAAACGTTAAAGACGAACATCGTCAAAATAAACAAAAAACCAACTTTTGATCTTAACTGCATTTTTATGAGGTCCTTGATAAAAAAATAAACCTGTCGGAATACGACAAGTTTACCTAATGTGTCAGCTAAATGAAAATAGCTTTCAATAATAAATAAGAATATCTTTCGCTCGCTATCCTAATATTTACCTGTCATTTCCGATAGATCTCAATGCCGCCCTTTGATTCAAAGCCAAGTTTCCCGTCAGCGTGTGCGTGGTCAAGATGAGCTATCGCCTCAGAAACCGCAAGAAAGCGGTGAACACCGTGATCGAATGAATCAGGAAAAAGCCTTGCTGCCAGCTCAAATGCATTTATCCCCTCTTTTGGAACAAGCTCGATAACTTTTCTCTGCCGTTCATCTATCGCCCTGACATACCGATTGAATATCTCCTCGAAATCCGTGACCGGTTCACCGTGTCCGCCATGAACCATTGTCGGCGAGGCAGCACGAAGCCGTGCAAGGCTGACGAGAAACTCCGCTATAGATGCGAAACGCCTTTCAGGATCTATCGGATCGGGAGCAAGCATCGGGTTCGGCGTTATCCGTTTAAGGACACAGTCGCCGCAATACAATGTGCGGTTAGCTTCACGTATGAAAGAGCACGAACCTGGCGTATGGCCCGGCGTATGCAGAACACGGAGCGAACCGCTCTCAAATCCAAGCTCCATTTCGTCCTTGAGGCTGTTTAGGTCACTCTCTTCCAGGGCATCGGTCAACAGGCTCACTTCTTCGTAAAGCGAATGCATCTCGGCAACCACGCTTTCAGGAACGCCCGCTTTGAGCAAAAATCCGCGTTGCTGATCTTGGGCCAACC
Source organism: Acidobacteriota bacterium (assembly GCA_019639215.1). Classification (GTDB taxonomy): domain Bacteria; phylum Acidobacteriota; class Blastocatellia; order Pyrinomonadales; family Pyrinomonadaceae; genus OLB17. The sequence continues at coordinate 17,991 of JAHBSH010000040.1, read as the reverse complement.
GCCCGAAAAGATGGCCGGTTTCCCAATCATGCACGTATATCTCAGCATTCTTTGCGGCATCACGAACGGTCTTCGCCAGTCCGCAATGGTCTTCGTGTGCGTGAGTGAGAACTATGCGTCGAATGTCTGACAGGTTGACGCCCTGAGCCGCCAAACCTTTCCGCAGAGCCTCGGCCGCTTCTGGCGTTTTCGGGCCGACATCGATCAGTGTCAGCGGATCTTCACGGACAAGATATACGTTTACATCGCCAACATAGAAAGGCGTCGGTACTGAGATCGGGACAATATGCATTGATTGCGATTTTCGTTTTTCGGCGGTGCTTTTGTCAAAAGGAATATCCTGACAACGCCATCGTCTTTGCGTTTATGCGTCTCAGCAATCAGACGGCTTTTAGAAGGATGATGGTGTTAAATCTATCCAAGCTGTAATACAAACCGGAAAGGGACTCGAAAATGCTCTCGCTCTAAAACAAAAATTAATACTCAATTAACAATTTTGCTTGCCTTAAACGCGATTTTGCGATACAAACATCAAAGCATATCTTGCCGTTTTTTGTTTATATCGATCTTAACTGATCTACGTTCGCGACCGAGGGAAGAACTTAGGGAACATTCTATTCCTATTGATATCTCACCATCTTTCCACGTTGGCGGACAGCAAAAATAGGCTCACGCATTTTAGAGGAGATTTAACTTGATGAGAGGATTTTCTTTCCGATCTTCCGGATTGCTCGAGAAGATCGTTGTCCTTTGGCTTTTTGTCCTGCTTGGAACGGTTTCAGCTTTTTCGCAGGCTCAGGCCGCAACAGCCGACCTGACCGGATCCGTGATCGATCCCGGCGGGGCGGTAGTTCCGGGAGCGACCGTTTCGGCACGCAACATAAGCACCGGCATTTCCCGCACCGTCACTTCAGGAAGCGACGGCAGCTATCGCTTCATTGCCCTGCCGCCGGGTGAATACGAGATATCGGCTGAGGCCGCGACCTTTAAAAAGGTCGTTATCTCGCCGGTTCGCCTGACAGTTGGCCAGGTCGCGGAACTCCGCATAAACATGGAGATCGGCGCACAGGACGCAATTGTGACCGTCACTGGAGATTCGATAGAGCTGATAGAGACGACAAAGACCAATGTCTCGACAACGATAGATCAGGCACGAATCGAGAATCTTCCGATCAATGAAAGAAGCGCGACGGGATTTGCACTGACCATCTCGACCGTCGGACGTGACAATGGACGCCCGATCGGGCCTGCTCCGACATCAGGCCTGAACATCGGCGGACAACGCGGACGCTCGACGCTGGTCCAGGTTGACGGAGCCGATTTTACGGACAATTCCATCAACGCCGCACGTTCCACCGTATCGCAGGAAGCGGTGCAGGAATATCAGGTCGCGACAAACTCTTACGCACCTGAATTTGGCCGTGCAACTGGCGGTATCGTCAACGTCGTGACCAAACGCGGCACAAACGATTTTCGCGGCAACGTATTCGGATTTATTCGCGATAAGAGCATTCAGGCACGAAACGCGTTTGCACCTGTTGCCAACCCTGATTTCAGAAGAACTCAGTGGGGAGCCACGCTCGGCGGCCCGATAGTCAGGGAAAAGACCTTCTTCTTCGCCTCTTATGAACGACGCCAACGTGATGAATCAGGATTCTTTACCAGCGACCCTGCTACCGGCCTCGGTTCTTCGATAACGCTTGGTTCACCTATTCTGCCGTTCACTCAAACGTTCGGAGGACTGACCTCTGCTCAGGCCGCGTTTGCGAACAGTCTTATTTCCTCGGGAAATCCGACATTCATAAATGCAGCTGTACAGTATCTATATCTGGCTTCCAGCGGAACCTACACTGCTCTGACGGGAACAAACCCACTTATCAGTGCAGGCGGCGCCATTCCGGCGGGACAGCAGGTTGGCCCGCGGTTCTTTATCAGCGGAGCTCCGGTGCCGGCCGGCACTGTTGGTTCGAGCGGCTTGCCTATCGCATTCCGTCCGCTTAACGATCTTCAGCGTGTCTTCCCGGTTACCGAAAGGATGAATTTCTTTTCGGTCAGGGGCGACCACAGCATCAATTCTGACAACCAGCTGACGCTTCGCTTTGGCTACAATCCAGGAACAGTCACCGGTATTCAGGTCGAATCCCAGAACCAATCGCTTGGACAGAACGATTTTTCACGTACCGGCATTCAGGAACTCAAGGACTACTCATTCTCAGCAGGCCTAAACTCTGCTATCGGAACGAGCATGGCAAACGAGTTCAGATTCTCTTTCGGACAGCGTGACACGACCTTCAGATCGCAGAATGGCGAAGCTGTTGCATTCAACATCTCAGGTGCGGCATTTATCGGACGCGAACTCTTTTCACCGGTTGACCGCACAGAGCGCCGCTTTCAGTTCTCTGATAACTTTAACTGGGTCGTTGGCAACCATACATTCAAGTTTGGCGGCGACGTAAACTTCGTCCAGATCCCTGCTGCGGTATTTGAACTTAACTTTGCCGGACTGTTCAATTTCGGCCCGTTTGCAGCCGGAAACCTCAATGCGGCATTCGGCCAGCTCGGAGCACCCGACCTTACACCTGTGCAGGCTTACGGTCTTGGAATGCCTTCGACCTATATTCAGGGCTTCGGCGATCCTGTCAGTTCCTTCGGTAACAAGCCTGTCGCATTTTTTGTACAGGACACCTGGAAACTGCATCCGCGACTGACCATAAATTACGGCGTCCGTTATGACGTCGAGTTTACTGAAACGATCGCTCCTGTCGCTTTCAGCGATCCGCTTTCAGGCATCAGCCTGTCGGCCTCTGACCTGTTAGCAGCTCAGGATGCGATTGGCGTTCAGCAGGGCTTTCCGCGCGACACCAATAACTGGGCACCGCGCTTTGGCTTTGCATGGGATATCGGCGGCGACAGCAAGACGGTCGTTCGCGGTGCGGTAGGCCTTTTCTATGATCATCCGCTCCTGGCTGTTGCATTCAACTCTGATATTGCTGACGCTGCCCAACAGCAGCAGGCAGTTCTGACGGCAGGCAGCCCGGCATCAACCGCTTTGCTCAATGCCTCTCAGGTATTTCAGGGTACGGTTTGTGTTCCCGGAGCTCCGCAAACACCTGTCTGTGCAGCACAAGGGCCAACAGTAGTGACACCGGGTGTCGCTGCTTCAGCAAACTATCAGTTCGGCCGTCAGCGTTTTGACGATCAGACCTTCCCCGGTTTCGGTGCGGTGCTTCCGTTCACCCTGCCTGTTTCAAAGGATTTTGAATATGCCTATGCGACACAGGCTAACCTGACCATCGAACGTCAGTTGACCAAAGATATGTCTCTTTCGGTCGGCTACATCTATGTCGGTGCCAGACACCTTCCACATCCGACCGATCTGAACACTCCCAACACGGCGGCCCAGATAGAGAACTACCGCAGATGCTTTGGTGCTCTTCCGACCAACATTCAGGCTGTTTCGACCGTTAGCCCGACTGCGTGTACTGCACCGGGAACGTGGGTGAATATTATCCCCGGAATGATCGCTTTGAACACCACAACGGGTGAAGGCGTTATTGCTCCGGCAGTGGCAAACTTCTTCAGGCCAAACGCTCCTAACTACTTCTTAGCGAGTGCATTGTCTGGCGGAGCGGTCTCAAAAGCAGTTTTGGACGGAGCTTTGGCTGCATCCAATACTCTTCGCACACCAGGAACGTTGACACCGTTCGGTGCGGTCAATGCTCAGATCTCTGACGGCAACTCCAGCTATAACGCTATGAACGTAGAGCTGAAACGTCGCTTTGCGAACAATTTCATGTTCCAGTCGTCATACACCTGGTCACATTCAATAGACGATTCGTCCGATCTGCAAACGCTGCTGATCGCTCAGGACGTAAACCGCTTCAACCTCGAAAGAGCAAATTCACTTTTCGATCAGCGGCATCGTTTCGTATTCAGCGGAGTGCTTTCATCACCGCTTAGCTGGAGAGGTTCCGATTCCGGCTGGAAGAGGGTCTTTGCAGATTTCACGCTGGCACCGATCGTCGAGCTTTCATCCGGTAGGCCGTTCAACATTATCACTAACACTGATACGAACAACGACCAGGCATCACAGACCGACCGTCCGAGCGTAAATTCTGACGGAACACTCTGCGTTCCCGGACGTCCCGGTTGTGCAACCCCGTTGATAACTGACGGTCAGTTCTCTATCGGAAATCTTGGACGCAACCGCGGCCTGACGCATGGATTTGCTTCATTTGATCTTCGTCTGGCACGTGCTTTCCATTTCGGCGAGCGGTTCAGGATAGACGTGATCGCTGAGGGCTTCAACCTGTTCAACAGGTTCAATGAAGGATCGGCATCACCTTTCATCGAGGACGTGAATGCAGTCGGCCAGACACCTGGCGGCGGCAAGTATTACAGCCGTTCGACTGCGGCTTACGATTCACGCCAGTTCCAGTTCGGCTTTAAGTTCAGCTTCTAAGCCGTATCTGTACAAATAAAAAGGCCGGGCATCTTTTCGATGTCCGGCTTTTTTATGCCCGCTCTCGCGAACCGCGTATATACTCTGTTTGTTTTCGCGATTCAGGCCAAAGAAAACTTTTCATGTTAATCTTCTGCAAAATGATGTAAAATCATCCGAAATTTAATTAATGCACCCAACCAACACCCAATATGTCTTCCATAAATTTCACCAAGTTTCATGGCTTTGGTAACGACTATATCGTCATAGAAAGAGGCTTTATCCCTGTTGAGACAGACCTTGCAGAGCTTGCAAAGGCTATTTGTCACCGCCACACAGGAGCCGGTGCAGACGGCATCGCTGTAATTGAGAAAAAAGAAGGTAAAGACGCTGACTATTTCTGCGAGATCGTAAATCCTGACGGCAGCTATGCAGGATTTTCCGGCAACGGCACCCGATGTGCGGTCGCTTATATTTACGAAAATGGCTGGAGCGGTAACGAACTCAGGCTCGAAACCCGAAGCGGCATCAAAGATTTTACCTTGATCGAAAACATCGGCAACGGTTCATACTGGTTTGAAGCCGCAATAGGCAAACCTCTTTTCTCAGGCGGCGAGGTGCCGGTTTCCACTCACGCTCCGGCAGACAATGTGATCGACATTCCGGTCAGGCTGGACGACGGCATCTTCCTGATGTCTGGCGTCAATGTTGGCAATCCGGTTGCGGTCGCCTTTGTCGGTGATTTTGATTTTGATTGGCGCAAATATGGCCGTGAACTGGAATCCCATGAGGTATTTCCGCAGAAGGCAAACATCGTCTTTATCAAGGTAATTGACCGCGAAAATATCGAGATCCGCATCTGGGAAAGAGCCGCAGGCGAAACGGCCGCATCAGGAACATGTGCGAGCGGTTCTGCGGTGCTGAGCGCTTTTACCGGACGCACGGAGCGCACAGTTTCGGTCATCAGTCCCGGCGGAACGACCGAGATACATTGGCGTGACGATGACGAGATACTGCTTACAGGCCGTGCTGACCTTTCCTATTCGGGCGTCTGGCCGCTGTCCGCAAAGTGACCGCTTTAGCGGATTGGCGTCATTGAAAAATATGCCACCGCAGCATCGTGATCCGAGAATCTTTCCGGACGGTCTGTGTTATTCCTGTACGAATCCGGATAGTCAGCATTGACGCGGGCATATCCAAAACCGCTTATATGGTCACGCAGCGTAACCGATATCAAAAGGTGGTCAATGACCTGAGCATTACCGTCAAAGGTATATGAATACCTTTGGGACTGATCTATCACATCGACCAGATTTATCAGATCTGGATCTACAATATCAGGTGAAAAATTGAATACCGCATCTTTCGCAGCGGGTTTGCCGGTAACGATTCCCATCAGGTCAAGAATGCCGTCATTGAATTGATAAGCATTGAAATCGCCCAATACGATAATTCGTTCTTTCGGGTCGCCCTTTTGCCTTTCCTGAACGATCTTTGCCAGATATTCGGCCTGCAGCCGTTTTTTCATGCGGACATTGTCCTGCTGATTTGGATCATTGTAACCAAGAAATGATTTAAGGTGATTGGAAAAAAGAGTAAGGCCAAAATCGCCGCCGGTATTTTTCGTCACGACACGGATCATCAGTGGCGGGCGGTCATTCAGATGAACATTTTCACCCGTTTTTGGATGTTTATATTTCTCATCCTTTCCGAACTGTTTTACTTCAATTACCTTGAGCTTTGTGGTCTTTACAAGAAATCCGTTGTCGATGCCGCGACCGTCATTCCCGTCCTCAAGAAAAGCCTCATACTTCGGATCCGGTTTGCCCGAACTGACAGCGTCACGATTCACCTCATCGGCCAGACGTTTTAATGCCGCAAGATTCTCAGCCTCGGCAACGCCGATAATGTCCGGCATTGTCAATACATCTCTGAATGCAAGTGAGATCTTTTTAAGGCGTCCGGCAAAAGCTTCCTTGCTGGCGATCGGCTCTTTGATCTTAGGGTCGTCGTGGTCGTCAAAGAAGTTTTCAAGATTAATGGACGCAACCGATATCTGCCCCGCTTTCGGTTCAGGCATCGGCACAGGTTTTATTGTCGATGACTGTTTGTGCTTGCTGTCAGCATCGACCAACAAGGTGAAATTGCGGAAGGCATAATGCAGCACACCTGTCAGATCGGCGATCTCGGTGTTTGCCGCAGCTTCTATCACCGTGCTGCCGGTCTGGCCCAGGCTTTCTACACGTATCTTTTGCGGATTGCCGTCAAATATCGGCAGGTTTGGAAAATCTTTCTGAAGTTGTTCCTTACCGGCATTGTTCAAAAAAGCAATGTCAAATATATCCAGTCCGGGTTCGCGAAACGGCCTCGGGGTTCCTTTCAAAACACCAAAAAAGACGCCGTTCGTTGTTGAACGCGATGTAGCTATGTCAACGCGGCCGCCTGTAGCAGCAACTACCGTCATTGCCGCTACATAGACGCGCATTCCCTCATATCTTTCCAGCTGGTCTATCTTATTCGACTCAAGATCCTTTATAGAAAGCTCGACCGGTTTCGGCAAAGCATTGCCGCGCGAGATCACCTTGACGCTGTCGCGTCCGGCCTGCATCGACACCTCGGTCAGCGGCAGCGTGTTCGTCTCGTTCCGCGGACGATACTCCTCGACCATACCGGTAATAGAGACCAGGTTTCCTATAGCCGCTTCCTTTGGCGGTTCTGTGCGGGTAAAAACAAAAATGCCCTCTGATGTAAGCGGGTCATTGTCCGCCTTTTCATCCGGCGTCTGGATAAAGAATCCTGTGCGGTGCAGTCCTGTGACAATGCCCTGTGTACTCACACGTTCCCCGGCGACGGGCGACATATTGCTGTTGCCCTGAATGGCGGAGATCGCCATTTCACGCTGTGCCGTGACGGCCAGCACTGCTCCAAAGCAAACCGATGCCAACAGTGTGGCCCTGACGGCCATGTCAAATATCTTTTTTGATCTCATTTATTCTCTGTCCCGACGGCGTTCTATCAATTCCTGCGTGTTCTTGCCTATATTAGTAAAGAAATCATGTCCGGTAAGAAGTTCGACCTCATCGACCGTGACCCTAAAGTTTCTCCACGGAGCATTAGATGCTATCGGGCCGAAATTGGGTACGATTATTCCCAATGCCCGCGTTCCTTTGGTGATGCGGCGAAGGTCATTATCCCCGTTAGGAAGAACGAGTATCACTTTCCATGTATATTGCGGAACTACGATGCGGCCGCCCGCGATAGTCCCGAGTTGGCCGTGAACGCCTGAGTAGATGTAGATCTCATTTCCGGCGGCAGCCAGTTCGCGTGAATACGTCTCAAATTTCTCCCAAGGGCCTTGATTATTCGGCCCGAATTGCGGCACCATGTTCGTCATCAGGAACGTTGCCGAATTATCTATAATGCTCCGCGTCCTGTCGCCTGACGGACACATATGACCGCGGTCATAGCCCGAGCCGGAATAGTCAGAATCCTCAACGCGGTACCAGCCTGCCGGCAGGTCAGCATCGGGACGATAATCATCCTGGCGTGATGCACCGCCGATCCAGCTGCTTTCCAGCCGCCACGCAACCCAGTTTGCCGTTGCCCGCGAACGGTTGTACGAAAGCGAATACTGCGGCTTATGCATCAGATAATTGTTTTCGTTCGCTACATCTGGCGTTGCATTGCTTGGATTGCCAAACAGGAGCGGGTCGTCATTTGGCAAAGGAGCATTTATGGTCAGCATCAGCTGCATCGCAACAGCGCGAGCCTGAGCATCTGCTGCTGCTGCAACTATCAGCCGCGGACCACCCGATGCGTCAGCGGGAATTGTGGCCAGATAAGAAAAAACATTGTCACCGGGAGTTACGTCTCCGTTTGTTCCATCGTCATAAAATGCCTGATTATCAGAACCACCGATGAGCGACAGGTTGCCCACGACCGTAATGTGCGTGCTCGGAGGTGTTGTCGCGGGAATGACGGTAACAGTTAGCAGCGTCGTTCCGCCTGCGGAAATGGTAGTTGGGTTTGCGTTCAGCGCCGCAAAAAGCGTTTCGCCCGAACCGCTGCACGGGACAGGAGCTGTTGACGCATTTCTCGGGGCCGAAGGCGTCAGCGTTTCAAAATCATTCGCATTATTGTCAGTGTCCTGACAGCCGCTTTCTTTTCTTGCTTTGCTGTTGTTGTTTCCGGGAGCTGTCGCAACCGTGTCTTCGACAAATATGTTGGTAGCAGTACCCCAACCAACAGAGTCGATCACCGCGCCGATGTTCTGTGCGCCCTGCCGTAGAGCAAGGCCGCCGCCGTTAGCTCCCATTGAACAGGCACATGCCGACGTGCTGTATATTCTGTCCGGCGTTACGCCGCCATCGTAAGAATTTGACGCAACAAGATAAAACCCGCCCGGCGGGATGACGGTGCTCGTTGTCCATTCGGTAAGCGGCCCGACATCGCTCGTCCCAGCAGCCGAACGATAGACAAGGCGAAACCCGTTCAGGTCTATCGGAGCCGAACTTGTATTGTGTATCTCTACAAATTCATCATTAGCATCGTTTCCGCCTGCCTGAAATTGGCTGATGACAAGGTGCGGCGAAACGAGAGCAGCCGATACGTCTTCCTCAGCGGTCTGTGCAAATGAGACGCCATCACTGAAATAAAAAACCGTGGCGGCAATTAAAAGGCAGAATACGCCCGCAATATATCTGTTCATCAATATATCCTTATTTTGGTGTCCAGCAAGAATTAATCTTAACGAGGTAATTTTACATTTGTATCACATTTTGCGGGGTAAAGGAATGTTTTGGACGCCTTCTCCGACAGAAGACGTCCTGTATCAACATGCTTAAAGAATTAAAACTACCGCCTTTTATTAAGCAAATAGCGGTTAAAATATCAGCGACCGGGACGCGGATAAACGACCGGACTGCGGTTTCCGTCTTTATCTACTGCTCTGACGCCAAAGAAATAATTGTCCTTTGAGATATTCTTGACCGTAAACGTCGTGACATTTCCCGCAGGGATGAAATGCGTCCATTCGGCGGCTGACGTGTCTCGATAGGCGATCTCGTATCCGGCAATATCCTTATCACTGTTAGCATCCCAGCGAAGCTCAGTGTCATTTGTCAGGCGTCCCGTTACGATAACAACATTCTTTGGCTTACCCGGAGCATTTGCCATGCTCGCCAAAGCTATCAGATTGATCCGCGTTCCATTGGCGACGTATTCAAAATCTACATATTCAGGTGTATCGCCGTAAAACTTGCCGTCCTCGGTGCGAACGTCCTGATGCTGATGTGTGAAATCCTCATCCGGTTCTGTAAAGCGAACTGCCGCAAAACCGCGTTCGAGGAACGGAATGTGGTCGCCGCCGCGTCCGTAACGGTCACGGCGATAGATCATCCACACTTTGAAATCTTTCAGGTAACGGTCGCTCTGTTCCTTTATGTAGCGTGCAAGCTGCCGCGAGGGCGAATCGTTCTCTCCGCCTACGCTGCGTCTTGTGTTTGCCTGCTGCGGCGTTTCATCTGAAGGAACACCTTCCGAAAAAACGCGGACACGGTTACGGTGCGGCGAATCCTTTTGCGTTGTCACACCGCCGAGGATGTCGTTGGTTATCATCCCTTCGATGTTCCAGCTTTTTTCTTTTGCCATCTCCGCATAATGTGCGGCACCGAGTAGGCCTTGTTCCTCACCCGGAACAGCCATGAAAACTATGGTCGCATCATATCTCTGTTTCGACATCACACGGGCAAGCTCGATCACCGCAGCAGTTCCTGATGCGTCGTCGTTTGCTCCGGGAGCATCACATTCGGCATTTATCGGAGACGTACACATCGAATCGTAATGTCCCGACACAACATAGATGCGGTCAGGGTCGGTCGTTCCTTTCAGCGTTGCAATGACGTTGGTCAAAACGGTCGGTTCAGGAATGCGGCCGCGCGGCGGCGGATTTGCCGCCTGCGTAAAGCTCTGCTTTTCTACCGTCAGGCAATCACCGCAATCCTTGCTGATGCGTGAAAATTCGTCATAGATCCAATCCCGCGCCGCCCCGATGCCGCGTTTCGGATCGGTCTGGGTCGAGAGCGTGTTACGCGTACCGAAAGAGACCAGTTTGCGTATATACTCTTCGACGCTCTTTGGTGAGACCTCTTTTAACATCTTCTCAACCGCAGGATCAGGACGCTGCGGAGAAGCCGCATTCTGGCCTGATGCAAAAACGGCGGACATTAGCAGCAATGTGCAGAGACCGATTATTTTTTTCATTTTTTTGGATCGCTTAAGAATAGAGATTTTTAACAAGTGTAATCCCGATAATATAGATGCGTAAAGTGTTGACGGCCTTCAAAAGGGTGATATAATCCCGACGAATTGAATTTGCTCACCCAATTTGTGGGTTTTAAATTCGTCAGTTAAGGCCCCGATCCAATGCCTCGGCTAAAGGAGTTGAGATGAATACCAAAACATTAGCATTCATGGTTCTGATCGCTTGTGCATCCGCGTCTGCACAGCATGACAGCGGTTCGCATGGTTCACATGGCTCGCCTGCGAAAAAAACCGTATGGCTTGACGACGGACTTGGCGGCATCCATCATCCGGTAACGACGAAAAGCACCGAAGCACAAAAATTCTTCGATCAGGGATTAATGTACCTCTATGCTTTCAATCACGATGAAGCTATAAACTCTTTTCGCCATGCCGCCGAACTTGATCCGGAAATGGCGATGGCATATTGGGGCATCGCCCTCGGTCTCGGTTCAAACTATAACGTCACAGCCGAAAAAGACCAGCTTAAGGAGGCGTACAGTACACTGCAAAAGGCTGCCTCGCTCGGGGCCAAAGCATCAGAGGCCGAACGCGACTATATCGCAGCTCTGTCAAAACGCTACTCAGCAGACGCATCATCAGACAGAGAAAAACTAGGCAATGATTACCGCGATGCGATGAAGGCGTTGGTCGCAAAATATCCCGATGATCTGGATGCCGCTACGCTTTATGCCGAAAGCATGATGAATCTCCGTCCGTGGCAGCTTTGGTCGCTTGACGGCGAACCGGCAGAAGGAACGCTTGAGATACTGGCAGTTTTGGAAAGCGTAATGAAGCGGAACCCTCGCCATACCGGCGCCAATCATTACTTTATTCACGCGATAGAGGCGTCGCCAAATCCCCAACGCGGACTCGCAGCGGCAAACCGCCTGCTCGGGCTGGCTCCGAATGCCGGACATCTGGTACATATGCCGTCACACATCTACCTGCGAACGGGCGATCATGATGTTGCCGTAAAGAGCAATGACCTCGCCATAGCCGCCGATAGAAAATACCTTCAGCGAAGCGGAGCAACGGGCGTTTACCCGCTGATGTATTACAACCACAATATACACATGCTTGCCGCTTCACATGCCGGTGCAGGAAATTTTGCAGGAGCGGTCAAAGCGGCCAGAGAACTGGAAACTAATGTCAGGCCGAATGTAAAAGTGATGCCAATGCTCGAAATGTTCATGCCGTATCATCTGGTTACATTGGCAAGATTTCAAAAATGGGAAGAGGTGATCGCATACCCGCAGCCCGATGCTGATATGAAGGTCACAACAGCAATGTGGCGGCTTGCACGCGGTCTGGCATTGAATGAAACGGGAAAAACGCGCGAGGCAGAAAGCGAATTGACATTGCTCTTAACCTTGATAAAAGAGCTTCCCGAAGATGCAGGCTTTGGCAATAACGCAGCCCACAACGTGCTGAAGGTCGCAACTGAACTGCTGTCAGGAGAGATAGCCTTTGCAAAAGGCGATCAAAAGGCGGGTCTTGACGCACTTCGCCGCTCTGTTGCCGCCGAGGACGTTGTCAATTACAACGAGCCGCCTGATTGGCATCTGCCGACGCGTGAGTGGCTTGGGCGTGCATTGATGCGCGCCGGAGAATATGCCGAGGCAGAGGCGGTATTTCGCAAAGAAATAGACAAGAACCCAAGAAACGGAAGAGCCCTTTTTGGCCTGGCCGCAGCTTTGGATATGCAGAATAAAAAAACCTCTGCCGAGCTGGTCCGGCAGGAGTTCGAGGCTGCTTGGAAAAACGCGGATACCAAACTATCTCCGGATGCATTCGTTTCAAAAAAGCATCAGTGAAAAAGTTTAGCGTTCCGTCAGAACATTGAAGGCTTGCAGCTTGTTTCCGTCAGCCGAATACAAGAGTTCTTCTACCTCATCGGTGACGAACTGCTCGTCAGGATCTGATGCCAAAATATAGCGTGCGTCGCGGCCCGTGTGAACGTTTACGCCGACGAGGCCTTTGCGGTCAAAAGGCTTTGTCAGATCGGTGTAGAAATACATATAGCTGCCGCGAAGTTCGGCAACGCGTTTGCGGCGGAGCAGATAACTGGAAAGCCTCTCGGCATACCGTGCAGGATCCAGCCGGTCGGCTATGCTTTCTCTAACCTCTCCCGCCGACGGTGTAAGGCGGCCTGCCACGCTCGACCTAAACCCTGAAGGTGTCAGAACCTGAAATCCCGAAAGCCTCCTCGCCGCATCCGGCAAACCGCCCAGCGATCCGAAAGAATATATCTGCCGAATGCCGAAATTTCGTGCCGAATTTGCCGCCAGCGTCGTCAGGTCAAACGAACCGAACCGCGACCCGATGCCCGACCACCGAAACGAATTTGCCGAAGAAAGAAAACCGATGCCGCTGCGTGCAAAACCGATAGCTGATGTCGCCATACCGCCATAGCGAAAATAAAGCGCCGAGGCACGCAGGGCGATGCCGCCGATGATCCGCAGAACGCCGCGAGCCGGCGCCTTGTGCCGAACTCGCCACGCCTCACGCGTGCCGGAAAAGGCCGCAAGCTCGTCCTTGCCGCCAACGACGGGCTGATTCATTTCGTTGATCAGTACGAATGCCGCGTCATCTATTTTGTGTTCGAACTTCTCGATGCGTTTGCCAGTATGGGCATTTATCGTGGTCAGATCGTCGCGGTCGGCAATGACTATCGTTTCCGCATTGAGGAAAGCAAAATTAGTCAGCCCTTTGTCAGCGCCTTTATATCGCCACAGCGTCTTGCCGTTCCGCGTGTCGATCGCCGAAACTCCGTACGGGCCTTTGGCGACCGCTTTTCCGTCGCGAAGCCGCGTAAAACGTCCGCCCGTCCGGACATAAAGCACTTCGCCGATCAAGATCATCTCGGCGCAATTTCCCAGATCATCAGATCTCCATCTGACCTCTCCCGAACGCCGATCAACTGCTCGGATGCGGCCGCGTCCGGAAACATAGATGCTGTTTTCATCTCCCGTCGGGTCGGCTTCTGTCAGGGCAAGCCCGCTTTCATTTACCTTGAACCTTTCGCGTTCTATCTCCTTGCCGGTGCGAGCGTCGTGGATCGTCACGCCCTCGTAAAACAAATAAAGCCTGTCGTCTATCAACAGCGGAGCGCGATAATTGTCCAGCGTAAAATCTATTTCGCCCAGGTCTTCGCCAAAACGCGACGGCATCATTTCCACGTCGCTCCGCAGCGTCTTTTTCCAAAGCTCTTCGCCGTCAGACATTCTCAGCATATGCGTCACCGGTTCACGCTTCATTTCCGAACCGTACTTGCCGCGTGTGTCCTTGACCATCACTACTGCCAACAGGTCGTTTGCCGGATCGGCCGCCAGCTGCAGCACGTCGCCTTTTAATTTTTCGCTTCGCCAGATAGTTCGGCCCGAAAGCAGATCGACCGCCTCAAGCCGCGACTTGCTGCCTAGATCGCGCGAAACAAGGATCACATCAGTTCCCGGTATTGGCGTGATCGCCGTTTCGTGAATGCGTCCTGTTTCACGCCGCCATATGCGTTCGCCCGTTTGTCCGTCAACGGCGTACAGATCTTTGTCCGTGCCTGCCAGAACAATGCCGAAATCGGTCGTTTGATAGAACGCAATGCGCGAATCAAGCCGCTGTTCCCAAGCCGTCTGCCCTGACGCCGCCGCGAACAATAAGTGCAGAAAAACAAAAAAGGCCAAATGCCGCATAGCGACATTGTAGCCCTTTTTAAAGAAAAGAATAAGGAAAATTGGAGAATGTGGAGGCTCTGGTATTTTGTCCCTGGTCACTGGTTCTTAGTCATTCGTTATTTGTCTTTAGCATGAGCGGAGATCTATGAAATTTCCATAATTCTCTCTCCAGAAATAACCAACAACTAAGGACAAATGACCAAGGACTAATAACGAGTGACAAATGACAACGATCTAATCTATCCGGTAAGCCTTTTCTTTCCATACCAAGACGACCGTGCCGCTCAGCTTGTCCGTTATCGACCGGAGTCCGCTGTCCAGTTTGCGATAGCTTTCGGTTCCGCGTCGGACGTTGGTCGTTACCTGGCCTTTGTAGGCTGAGTCGTACCAGACGGCGTCACGCTGTTCAAAGGTCTTGCCGCTCACGGTTCGTTTTGCGACAGATCTTGCTGCCCCAAGCTTTTCGGGTGCCTGTTTCGGAGCGGTCACGTCTCCCGTCGAACGGTTATCTCGCGGTAAGCCGCGGTCAGGGCCTGCCGGAGCTTTTGACCTTTCGCCTGCCATCGGCAACTGAGAGATCTGTCTCCCCTCAATATCGGTCTTTTGTTTGGCAACATCATCGGCCTGAGCCTTTTCTTCAGGCTGGGTTATCGGAGCTGACGCCGGTGGAGGCGGCGGTGGCGGCATAGCACGTTCCATATCCGCTCCGTCCATCCGATAGGTTTCATGCCTTTCAGCCGTAGAAGCAGCATTTGACGAAGCTGATGGGTAAGCAGGTGTCGCATAAGGCATCGGCACATTGGCTGCGGAATTTGCCGAGCTTGCCGCTGAATTTGCGGCGTATGGCAGTTCTGCGGAAGGTTCCATTAGCTCTGATTCCATCGGCCCACGAGCCGCTGCGGTGTTCGCCGTATCTTCGCCTTTTATCGACGCCACCGAATCGCCCTGCATATTCTGCAAAACGGTAAATCCTATCAATCCGCCAAAAACGAGCAGCAATCCGCCCATCGTGTAAGCTAGGTTTGGCCCGGCAAAAAGCCGACGGTACCACGGTATGGAAACCTCTGTCGCGGTCGCGGCCTTGACCGGAGCGGCTGCAGAAACTTCCTCTGTGGCCGCATCCGCATTCAAGGCGATGAGGCCGGAGAGCACAGATCTGCAATCGCCACAGTCCGCCAGATGCTTCATATAGAGAACACGGGCATTTGCCGGCAATGCGTTTTCGGCAAATCCGGCAAGAGCGTCGGCATCGAGATGATCGCCCGCGAGCGACCGTTCCGCAGTGGTTATTGTCCTTAAACCGCGGTCTCTAAGCAGAGCATCTATTTCTTTGTCGTGACCCGTTTCCATCGTTTTTTCCTATGGACGTAAAGCTGATCGTCCAACTAAAGAACGCCTGTCCTCCAGATTTCTTGCACGACGGTGAAAATTAATATCAACGTCAGCATTTTTTCAAAGCTTATGCCCAGATTTTCTGCCGTTTCGGTCAAGTGACGGCGAACTTCTGTATCCGTCCAGCCGTGCTCACGCTTCAGCTCTTTTTCGACCGCTTTTCTTATATCGCCCTGCAGGCGGGCAAGGCGGCGGCTGGCTGTTGCCTCGTGATAGCCAAATGTCGCGGCGATGTCCTTGAGCTTTAGATCCTCAAAATAATAGAGCTTTAGTATCAGACGGTCTTCGTCCTCAAGGCCTTCTATTGCCGCCGCCAAAGCTTTGGCAACGTCGGCGCGTGAACGCTTTTCGGTGAGAAGGTCTTCGGGATTTTCCGCGTGTTGGACAACACCGTCGTTGCCCGCGTGGTTTGAGGATTCTTCGGCAAGATTCTCGAAATCGCGGTCTTCTTCTATCTGGACAAATTTTGACTGTTTGCGAAACTCATCTATCGCAAGCTGTGAAACGACTGCCCGCAGCCATCCGCCAAGCGAACCGCGGCCGGAATAATACGCCAGCTTGCTCTTTTTATTGCCGTCGGCATCCAGCCGCAGGCCGTAAAGCTCTGCCCAGATCGAACCGGCAAGGTCTTCGGCGTCTTCGGCATTTGCGGCCATCTTTCTCGCAGCCGATTTTACCGTCGCGTCAAAATGCGTGACCAGATCTTCCCATGCCTGTTCGTCGCCGCGTTCGCAGGCGATGATAAGGCACAGGTCGTCCGAACGTATCTCGTCAATAAATCCTCGCACCGCATTGCGGTCGGCGTCCGGAGCATCCTTAAAGAGATATTTCGCCAAACCCGCCTCGATACGCGGCCTGACCTCGGCAGACGACAAACCTCTAGCATCATCTGCGCGCGACAGCACGCGCACAACGCCTTCTTCGATGACCTCTCCGAATTTTTCTGGCACAATGCTCATGAACGGAACGAAAAGAAGTTTACCATTTATTCGATGAAAGCAGGAACTTGCACGGTTGTTCGGTGTCTAATAGTTCAATGAGATTTTAAGGTTCAACACCAAAGAAGAATCCGCCCGCTCACGCAGGCGGTTCTGACTGCGGCTTGCCGCTATGTTGTGCGGCGAAACTTGTTTCGCCGTGTCACCGCAAATTCAAACGGGCTTGCCCGCGATCCTACCCTCATCGGCGGCAAGCCGCAACAAAATAAGGTGCATTCGTCGGTGAAGCAAGCTTCACCGCACATCATTGCAGCAAGCTGCCTTAATTCCCAATGACTCTGGTAGCTAGGGACGACTAGAGAGGAAACTTTCTAAGCGGGGAAAGAAGATGTTTATATCCGAAGTGATTCTTATCCACATCGAACTCACCATGAATCAGCTTAACTATATAGGCCTTGGTTTATCACAATCTTAAGCGTATTTTAAGAGCCATCATCCTTTTCATAGTCGATATAAAACATTCTAACCCTCGTCGGAGCATCCTCATCATCCAACAAAGATTGCCTGTAGCCGATATCAATTATCGCATGTTCATATTCTTCTTTTGACCATGCCGTATTGTTCGTTACCATCATGACCGAAGGAGGGCCTTTTACCAATTTGCCTTTGGATTTGATTAGATCAAGTTTGGTCAAAAGATATTGATATTCTGTTAAAGATAAATAATCGAACCCTTTAAGATCTTTCCATTCCGGTCTGATGTCTGAGTGATACTCTTTCGATTCAACCGATAATCTTTTTAAGTTATTGTTTGCGTTGAAACTTACTTGCAAAACATAAAACGCGCCTACCTCAAACAAATGAGACTCGTCATCACCAGCTTTTCCGAATAATTCAGTACACTTATCAAGCACCCTTTCTTTTTCGGTTTTTTGACCAAATATGGGGAAAACTAAAAAGGCGATCAATAAAAATGATAAAGAAAGTCTTTTCATAGCTAACTCAAAACACATATTGACGACGGACATTGCTCTAATGTCACATAAGATGTAGGAATTAAACTTCTTGTTGCTTTACCGGGCTTATTTCAGATGCTTGTGCATAAAACGGATGATCTTGTAGCCGTCCAGCCAGACCCACGGCTTTTCGCCTAGGGTGTAATGGCCGCAGGGAATAGAAGCCTTGCTGTGCGTGATGTTTCGGCGGCGGAGTTCTTTCATTACATCGAGCGACAGGCCGACGGGAAAGC
>JAHBSH010000004.1 GCA_019639215.1 Acidobacteriota bacterium | reverse complement strand
ACACTCAATAAGGAGTGCGGGGCCGTACTGACTTAACATCGGCATCCAAGAACTTAAGTGTTTGGGATTCTTACTGCAGTCATTCTGAGCCATCTCAAACTGTTCAAGAATAGCGTGTGCAGCAAAAGACCTCACACCTATTGGAGTCTGTAAAATTAATTGTGGATCTATGGGGCCAATTGACGAGTGTCGAGCCATTAGTATTCGATTAGCGGAACACGCCAACATGGTGCCAGCGGACATTGCCGCTTGCGGGATAATCACACGCACATCGTTGAATTTTGACCTTAGATAGCTAACTATAGCGTCTGTTGCTTCAGCACTTCCACCTGGGGTATGAAGAATAAGGTCGAGTTGATCTCCTGATAACCCGTAAATTGCCTCCATAAAAGCTTGAACGTCTTCGTCATTAATAGTAATGAGTTGTGGAGGAACCTCGCCTCCTGTCCATTTTGACGCGTATACAATAGTATTTCGGTTTGTAGATGATGAGAGTTCCCGTAGATATTTGTTCCTCACCGTGTCGATCGGGGATGGGTCTCCAGTTTGTGAGAGGTGTTGGATTTCACCAAGAAGTTGTCCCCAAGTAGGCATCGTTTAGGTTGCTTGATTTGCTGTAACTACAGTTGGCGTTTCATACATTAATTCTAGGTAAGAGAAGAAACTTTCCATTTCAACCTGTCCAGACGTAAACACTTCAAATTCCTTTGTTAATCCTGGATAGTTCTCCTCAGCGGCCTTAATTATCTCTTCAAAATCTCTAACTATTGTTTCGTTTGTTTCAGCGTTATTAATCATTTCTTATACCCCACATATTTATTTAAGATATATAGGAGGATGCTTCTGACCTCAAAAAGGATGTTACTTAATGGCGTAAAACAATGTTGCGCCTTAGAAATTCTATAATGATTAACGAGAGTCGTCAATGATTATTGTCATTTTCAACCTAGGTGTCAAATAAACTGTTAGTTTATATTATTTAAAAATACAGTCTAGACATTGAATCGAAAATCGACAACATCACCGTCCTGCATTATATATTCCTTGCCTTCGAGCCGGGCGAGGCCTTTTTCGCTGGCGGCTTTTCGCGAACCGCAAGCGACGAGGTCGTCGTAAGAGATTATCTCGGCGCGGATGAAGCCGCGTTCGATGTCGGTATGTATCTCACCTGCGGCCTGTGGAGCTTTTGTACCGATAGGAATCGTCCAGGCTCTCACTTCTTTTTCACCGGCGGTCAGATAGCTCATCAGCCCGAGCATGTGATAGGCGGCTTTGATCATCTTATCAACGCCGCTTGATTCCAGTCCGAGGTCTTTCAGATATTCCGTACGTTCTGCCTCATCAAGGGCAACGAGTTCGGCTTCGAGTTTGGCACAGATCGGGACAACGTCGGCATTTTCAGCGGCGGCATGTTCCATCACTCGCTTTACATGCGGGTTTGATGCCGGATCGGCGAGCGAAGCCTCATCAACATTTGCCGCATAAATGGTCGGTTTTGAGGTGAGCAGGAACCATTTTTTGACAATGTCGGTTTCATCTTCTGTCAGCGAAGCTGAACGGACAGGCTTTCCTTCTTCCAGAACCGGCAGCAGCTTTTCCACGATCTCTATCTCGCGTTTTGCGTCCTTGTCGCCTGATTTTGCTGAGCGTGAAGCCTTTTCCTTTCGCTTTTCAAGTGATCCTAGATCGGCGAGGGCAAGTTCGATCTGGATGGTCTCAATATCACGGATCGGATCGACAGAGCCTTCGACGTGGACGATGTTCTCATCTTCAAAACAGCGCACGACCTGAATGACCGCGTGCGTTTCGCGGATGTTTGCCAAGAATTGATTGCCCAGGCCTTCGCCCTTTGAAGCGCCGCGAACGAGGCCTGCAATGTCCACAAATTCGACCGTGGCAGGTACTACGCGCTGTGCTTTGATCAGTTTCTCAAGCACTTGCAGCCTTTCGTCAGGCACCGCAACGACGCCCACATTCGGCTCGATCGTGGCAAAAGGATAATTGGCGGCGAGAGCAGCTTCCTGTGCGGTAAGAGCGTTAAAAAGAGTTGATTTTCCTACGTTGGGCAGCCCAACGATCCCGGCTTGCAGCATAATAAAGACCGTCCAAAGAACGTTTCCAAAAACGAATATCTTACCTTTCTATCGTGAATAACTCCAATCCGCCAAGCAGTTGAGAGTGGAGCGAAGTTTTGTCCTTTGGCAAAAGTGGGTTAATTTAACAGAAAAGGCGTTCGTTTCTTTATCATCTATATGATCCTATCTGCGTTGCTTATTGCCCTGATGACGGCCGGCGGCCTTGCCGTTACTTATGCTTTGGACGAAGACAAACCGATGCTATGGCGCATCTCAGCCGGCTGTGTCATCGGGATGACGGTTTTCGGCACGGCCGGTTTCCTTGTCTCGTTCATATTCGGGCTAAGCGTGGCCGCTGTCATAATATCGTTGTTGATAACAATGCTTCCGCTGATGCTGTTTCGTGATGAGCGGCGGCGAAAGCAGTTCTATCAGGATAAGGACAGAGCTTTTGGCAAGCTTCAAGGAGCGAGCGTAAGAAAATTTCTCCCTTTCCTTTACTACGCTTTTTTCTTTCTCGTATTTCTTTTCTTTTTTGAAAGGGCAATGATCATCAGCCCGGATGGAGCTATACTCACCGGCGGGTCGAATAATCTTGGCGATCTGCCCTATCACCTGGGAGCGATATTTGCGTTTACAGACGGGCCGCCTTTTCCGCCGGACAATCCAAATTTTGCGGGAACAAAATTCACATATCCTTTTATCGCCGATCTGGTCGCGGCGATGCTGCTGAAGGTCGGGACAGGCATTCGCGAGATACTGCTGACACAAAATCTGGCGTTGGCAATGTCGCTGCTTGTTATTGTTGACGATCTGATAACCAGAATGGTTAATGACCGTCTGGCAGGCCGCATAGCACCGTTCCTTTTATTCTTCAGCGGCGGTTTGGGCTTCATGTGGTTCTGGAGCGACTATTCCGCTCAGGCCAAAGGCCTTGTTGATCTTCTTTGGGCTTTACCTAAAGACTATACGATCAGCGATGATTTCAGATGGGGAAATTCGCTGGTTACATTGTTTCTTACCCAACGCGGCATCCTTATGGGATTGCCGCTGACACTGATCGTCATCGGTGCGTTGTGGCGAATGTTCAATTATGAACCACCGCCAGATACCGATGCAGACACTGAAAAACATAAGGTTTCATCCACATTAAAAATAGGCAGCCTCAGCGTTCCTACTGCATTACCGATCTTGGGTTACTTGGCAGGAACGCTCGTTCTGGTCCATCTTCACAGCCTGCTGGCACTTTTTATTATTTGCCTATGTCTGCTGCTGATGAGGCCGGATAAAGGAAGATTTATTCAATGGATGGTATTTGCTGTTTCTGTGGCTGTGATAGCGATACCGGAGCTTATATGGTCGGTCACGGGCAGTGCTACGGATTCCACAAAATTCATCGAGTGGCATTTTGGCTGGGACAACCGCGGCGACAACATCATCTGGTTCTGGATCAAGAACACGGGCCTTTTATTTCCGTTGCTGTTCGTTGGGGTCTATTTAATGCTGATGCGAAAGGACGATGAACCAGAGAACGAGGACACGTCAGCAAAATCGAAGAAAAAGAAAGAAAAGCCAAAGCGTCTGGTAAGCGAACCGCTCGGTTCATGGCAGGCACGTTCGCTGCTGCTTTTTTACATTCCGTTTCTGCTCCTTTTTATAATTGCCAATGTGGTAAAGCTGGCTCCGTGGCAATGGGACAACGTCAAGATACTGATCTATTGGTACGTCGGTTCGCTGCCGTTCGTGACGTACGCGCTAGTAAGGATGTGGCGGGCGGGAACGCCATTCAAACCGGTCGTTGCGGTGTGTCTTTTCGTGCTGGTCGCCAGCGGCTCGCTGGACGTATGGCGGACGATGTCAAAACAGATAAATTACGGCATTTTCAGCGCTGACGGTGTGGCACTGGCAGAAAGGATCAAGACCATAATGCCGCGCGACACGGTTTTGCTGAACGGCCCGACGTATAAATCCGTTGCCGTTCTTACAGGACGCGTTTCGCTGATGCGGCATCCGGGACATTTGGGATCGCACGGCATCGATCCGCGTCAGCGTCATGCTGAGATAAACGAAATGTATCGCGGCGGGCCGCAGGCGACGAAACTATTTGAAAAATATAATATCGAATACGTTCTTTATACACCGGACGAAGTGACCGAGGTCTCGCCAAATCAGGCATTCTTTCAGAAGTTTCCGGTAGTGGCTCAGTTCGGGCAATATAGATTGTATCGGGTGCGAAACACAACCGGACAACGATAGCCGAACTGACAGATATTGAAGCAGGAACCAAACGACAGACAAGATGGCAAAAAAAGCAAAGAAGGCAAAAAGAGATAAAGCAATTGAACCTGTGTCGGAAGAGATACAGGAGCCGATTCAACATTCGCAAACGTCTGAGCCTCGCGAACAGCAGTTCGATCCGGTTTGGGCGATCGGTTGTATTATTGTTACCGCCACCGCTTTTTTCGTACGGTTTTTCTGGCTGGGGCTAAAGCCGTTTCATCATGACGAAGGCGTGAACGGATGGTTCCTGACAACGCTTTTCCGCGAAGGCGTTTATAAATACGATCCGGCAAATTACCACGGCCCTACGCTGTATTACATCTCGCTGGCCTTTACCAAAGTTTTTGGGCTTGAGACAATTCCTGTCCGCTGGAGCATGGCGATATGGGGTGTGCTGATGGTCGTGCTGGTGCTGTTTTTGCGGAAATACATCGGCAAGACCGGAGCATTGGCAGGTGCCGCGTTGGTCGCACTTTCGCCCGGTATGGTCTTTATTTCGCGGTATTTTATCCACGAGATCTTCTTTGTCTTTCTCAGCCTGTCGCTGGTTGTTTCGGTCGTATTCTTTATTGATCGCCGTCGTGCCGGGCCGTTTGCAATAGGCTGGACAGCGCTTCTTTTACTGGTCTGTTTTTTCCCTTCAACACTTCACATTGCCGGAGCACTTGCAGGAGAGAACGGTTCGGGCTTTACTTTTTACGGAGCGCTTTTTCTTGTTGTCGAGGCCGTGCTGGTCGCATTTGTGATGAGAATGCTGATGACATGGCGCGACGGCCGTCCGATATATATGATGCTTGCATCGGCAAGCGTCGCTCTTTTCTTTGCGACAAAAGAAACTGCGTTCATCACGCTCGGGACAATGCTGATCGCCGTTCCCTGCGTCGTATTGTGGAGAAAGTTTTACGGCAAGGATCGGTGGCCTGAGCCAAATAATGACATTGATGACAGCGGCCTGACGTTTGCCCGTTTTGGCGAGGCCATGGGCGACAAAGCCGACCGCATACTGATCATCATCATTGCGGCGGTCGTTTTTATTTATGTCAGTGCGCTTTTCTTCACGTCGTTTTTTACTTTTCCTGAGGGGATAGGCAGAGCATTTGAGGCCTATAATATCTGGACAAAGACGGGGACACGAGACCATTCGGACAACAGTTTTTATACATATCTGGATTGGGCATGGAAGATCGAGGCCCCGATCGTTATCCTCTCGGCTATCGGAACGCTGATAGCTTTCGTTAAGTCACGTCACCGTTTTGCCATGTTCGCAGGATTATGGACGGTCGGGCTATTGCTTGCATATTCACTCATTCCGTACAAAACGCCCTGGCTTGCCTTATCGTTCCTGCTACCCGGTTGTATCGTTGGCGGCTATGCGATAAATGAGATCGCCAAATTAAAAGATCCGCAGGGCAAAGTAATGGCAGGTTTGATCGCTCTCGTTGCATTTGGTGTTCTTGGCTACAAAACGTACGACCTGAATTTTGTCAGATATGACGATGACAGCATACCTTACGTTTACGCTCATACACGGCGCGGCTTTCTGGACATGGTCAACGAGATAGAGCGATATGCCAAAACCAGCGGCAAAGGGAAGGATATGAGAATAGACATTGTCTCACCAGATTACTGGCCGCTGGTATGGTATCTGAGAGATTACAAAGGTGCAGGTTTTAGCGGAAGGCTTGTGGACAACCCGACAGCTGAGATGATCGTCGCCAAAAAGCGCGATCAGGACGCCGAGGTCAAACGGCGCTACGCCGCAAACTACAGATTTGTCGGCACGTATCAGCTCCGTCCCGGAGTCGATCTGATGCTGCTGGTAAGAAAGGAGATCGCCGACGCGAACACGCAAGACATGAACCAGGCGAATTTCTAGCGACGGATTTTAGCCGACCGGTTAAACAAGCCCGCTGTCGCGGATCGTCTTTATTGCAATGTAGAGGTGGTGCGGGTCGTCCACGAGTTCGGCAAAGCCGTATTTCAGATAAAATCGTTTTGCTGCATCGTTCAGGGCAAAGACCTCTACTGCGTAGATGCCAAGCTGTTCTGAAACGGCAACTACACGAGCGAGAGCGTCCATCAATAAATGCTCGCCCAAGCCGATTCCTTTTGTACGAATATCTACTGCAAGGCGGCCAAGATGGGCCGTCGGGATCGGGTACCGAGGTAGGTTGAGCGGAATATTTTCGAATGAAACGCTGCCTGACGAGATCGTATAGTAACCCAGTATCTGCATTTCACCGGGGCGAACCGCTACAAACGTCTTGCCCAGTCCGCGTTCATCATTTTGGCGTGCAAAATTCTTTAGAAATGTATTGAGACTTTCTTCTCCACAGTCGAAATCCTGTCGCCGATGCTTTTTGGTGAGTGGTTCGATGACAATATCAATACTCATTGACAAGGATATGTATCAAGGGGTCTTTATATAGACTCACAGCCAAAACTAAATGACCGTATAAAGCATTGTGCGTAACTAGCCGGAAACCTTCTTATATTTTTGGGCGGCTTTTTTTAACGCTTTATTTGGTTTTGGCGGCGTTTCCAAAAGGTTCAGAAACAGGTCGCGATCCCTGTCAGACAACTTGCGCTCTTCCTGCTGGCGAAGAACCGCATCAGCGGAACTGACAAGAGCAGCTACGGCAAAATCAGAGACCGTTACGCCGGAGAGTACTGCGGCGTCCTCGACCCTTTTTTTTATTTTTGCCGGCAGGCGGAAATTAAGCCTCGCGATACTTCTTTCAGCCGTCTTTCGTTGCGTGATAGTTTTCATAGTCTGTTATTATAGCATCGAAAATGGCAAATTGCCACATATTGTCAAATGCGCATATTGCCGATCTTTTCAGGCTTTTTGCTGCTTGAAGAGCGGACGTAAACGGCGTCGTCCTGATCGCGCTTAGCGGCCTCGCCGCCCGAATGCCATTTCATCCATTCCGCAGGTGCGTCGAACGTTTCGCCGCCATGAGCGGTGAGACGCGGGCGTATGCGGCACATAACGGGCGTGTTTATCCCCACGCCTGAAATGATCGCCTGGCCTTTGGTCAAAGCCGGAAGTTCGGCAAGCATCGCCCGGCCTGCTCCTTCGACCGATTGGGCGATGGTCTGCTGGTCGATCGGATTGACGATCCGCATTATTATCTGCGTCATGCATTGTGACAGCACGTCCTGATCCAATTTGCCCGGACGCTGCGTTATCAGCCCGATGCCGACGCCAAATTTTCTTCCTTCGCTCAATATCTGTTTCAGCACATTGGTAGAAACAACGCTGGCACCTGCCGGAGCAAAGCGGTGGGCTTCTTCCAAAAGAGTAAAGACCGGAAAATCGAGAAAATTCTCGCCTTTGTCTGCTTCGCCTCTGGTCGTCATCATTCGAGCTTTATTGACGCGGCGAAGCATCGCTCCGACGATGACCTGCTGCTCTGCCTGTTCGATGTCGGACAGGTCTAGTATCGTGACGCGGCCGGGACGGTAAAGTTCTTGAAGCTCGATATGTTCGTGAGCATGAAAGATGCCTTCAGAGCGGTCAAAACGCGAATCGAGCCGCCAGAGCAAACCCTGTATCGACGAGACATTGCCACCGTCACCTGCATCGCGGTCGTCCTTGCCGTATTGCTGTTTAACGACGTGCTCGCGAAGATCCTGATAGCCATAGAGATAATCGCGGCGGCCTTCGGCCTTGAGCATATCTTGCAAACTGCGAAAAGCCTGACGCAGAAAATGCAGCATCTTTTCCGACGTGCCTTCGGGCAGAAGATATTTGATGTCCGCCTCTGTCAGCGAAGAGAACCTGACCTTTATTCTGTCAGGCGTGAATATCTTGACCTCAGGACGATAACCGTCAACTCCGGCAAACTGCTCATCGCCCTGCACCGATGCCATCGTATGGTATTCGCCGTGCGGGTCTACGACCAGAACAGCCGCGCGATTATATGGCCGCAAAAGTTCCTCTATCAGAACGCCCGCCGTATAGGATTTGCCGGATCCGGTCGATGCCAATATCGCCAAATGTGTTGAAACGACATCCTTTACAGACAGAACAACAGGAACTTCATTTACCTCACGCGTAAGCAGGCTTCCCAAGCAGGCAGAACCCGTTTCGCCCATACGGCGAGGGCTGAGCATTTCGGCAAGCACCTCGCTTGAAGCCAGAATGATGCTGTCGCCAGGGTTAGGCGAGATGCGCGGATTTACAAAGTTTCCGAGTTTGCGGCTGAAGTATCCGATGATCTCGACCGTGATCTCGTATATTTCAGGTTCGGATTCCATCCCGAGCATTGCCGCTATGTCGGCGGGTCGAACATTTGCCTCCGCAAGGAAAGCATCGGGCAAACCTCGGTTCAGGCTGCGGCCTTTTATCGTTCCTATTATCTGTCGTGTTTCGCCATCGACAACGGCTTCGTAATAGACAAATTCACCAATGCGCGTTCGTATATTGTCACGCGTAATAAAGAGAAATTCGTGCGGAAGAAGGCCCGGGCCTTTAACCGTTCCTATGACTGTATCTTGTGCGGCCATTTATATTTATAAACAGATAATGTATCGGCGGCGAAAGTATAACACATCCCCGCTCCGCTAAAATTTTACAAACTCATGAAACCTTTGTCAGGGCTTTCGCGTTAGAACAACCACTCACGGGGACTAAAACATTTTGTTTCTGATTTTTATAGGAGATCTTTTGATGAAAAAAAGCTTGATTCTCGGGTTGTTGGCGGCTGCGATCATATTTGCAAATGGCTCTGTCGTACTGGCTCAAAACATAAAACCTGTTGCCGTCGTCCTGAACAAGAACGGAAACGAACTTGTCATCATCGACCCCAATGCGATGAAGGTCACGGGCCGTGTTCCGGTTGGTGCAGGCCCGCATGAGGTCGTGTTGTCTGAAGACGGCAAGACCGCATACGTAGCAAATTACGGAGCTCAAACACCCGGCAGTTCTTTTTCGATCATTGATATTGCAACCGCGAAAGAGACACGGCGGGTCGATCTGCTTCCACTGATGCGGCCGCATGGCATCCAGCTGGTCGGCGGAAAGCTTTATTTCACCGCAGAAACGAACAGAATGATCGCTCGTTACGATCCGGCCGCGAACAAGGTCGATTGGATGATGGGCACGGGACAAAATGGCTCGCATATGGTCGCGGTCAGCAGCGATCAGAAAGCTTTTTATACGGCGAATATCGGTTCGGACAGCGTTACAGCATTTACGTTTCAGGCTGTGCCGCCTGCCGGTTCTTCGGTCGTTCATATTCCTGTTGGCAAGCAACCTGAGGCAATAGACCTTTCTCCTGACGGAAAAGAGGTATGGATCGGCCTTAATCAGGAAGGTGTCGTAGAGATAGTTGATACAGCAAAGAAAGCTTCTGTCGCAAAGATAGATACCAAAGGAAGGCCGTATCGTGTCAGATTTACGCCGGACGGCAAATATGTGATATGCACGATGCTCCCGACAAAGGACATCGTTGTGATCGACGCTGCAACCAGGAAAGAGGTGCGTCGGATCCAGCTTGAAAGTGTACCTCTAGGCGTAGCGTTCTCTGCAGACGGTAAAACTGCTTTCGTCACGGCTGTACAGCCCAATCTTCTGTTAAGGGTAGATCTGGAAAAGGGCGAGGTTACGGGAAGTGTCGAAACCGGCGATGGCCCTGACGGCGTGGCGGTTGCGGGAGTTTAATTCGATGAAAAAGACCATACGCGTTTCTGTGATGCTGCTGGCGTTGTTCGCTTTTTTTGCGATAGCAGCAGCCTCACAGTCTTTGCCGGAAAAGCTGGCAGAACTGGAAAAGACCGCCGCAGCCGAGATGGATTCGACGGGAACTCCGGGAGCCGCTATTGCTATAGTTTCCGGTGACGGTGTGGTCTGGGCAAAGGGTTTTGGGAAAACAAGTGCCGAGGGCGGTTCGAACGTGACCGCCGATACGCTGTTTCGCATCGGATCAACGACAAAGATGTTTACCGCAGCTGCCTTTGCCGTTCTGGCAGACCAGAAAAAGACGCGGTTCGATGCGCCGGTTTCTACATACGTTTCTGGCCTGCCGCCAAAGGTGTCCGGGCTGACGCCGCACATGCTGATGAGCCAGTCATCCGGCCTTCGCGACATGAATACGGATGTGATGAGCGATGATGACGGAGCCCTCGCGGCAAATGTCGCCGCATGGAAAGACACAGCCTTCTTTACAGATCCGTCAACTATCTATTCATATTCAAGTGCAAATTTTTGGCTGACGGGCTTGATCGTAGAAAAGATCCACGGAAAACCATACGCAGATGCGATGTCTGATCTGCTTTTTCAACCGCTTGGGATGAAGCACAGTTTTCTTCGTCCGCGTGAGGCGATGACGTATCCGCTGGCCTTAGGCCACAATCGTCAGGGAAAGGAACATTCGGTAAATCGTCCGGCGGCAAATAATGCCGCGATATATCCCGGCGGTTCTATCTTTTCAAGCGTCAATGACATCTCACGTTGGATGATCGCTGTCTTGAATGACGGAAAAATCGATGGCAAACAAGCGCTGCCAAGTTCAGTCGTCAAAGAACTTATGAAGCCGCAGTTCTCTTTGCCGGGCGATGAACCAGTTTTCTATAGTTACGGGCTGATGGGCTACAAGGTCGGCGGTGTCGATACTATCTCACACGGCGGTGTTTCACGCGGATACGGAGCAACGATCTTCTTTGCTCCGGTTCAGAGATACGCACTGGTCGTTTTGACCAATAGCAATGGACAAACACTCCCGCGAACACGGCAAAAATTCAATCAGCTTTTCCTTCCGCTTAAACCTGATGCCGGTGACGGATCACCGAAAAAATTTGAAGCTGCAGATGAGACACAGCTTCGCAAATATGCGGGTAAATTTCGACATGAACCGCAAACATGGGAATTTCTTGTCCGCGACGGCAAATTCTATCTAAAACTGGACGGCAGCGAACACGAGCTAAGACAAACAGACAAGGATACGTTCGGATATCCGCAGGGCGAATTCCTTTTCGTCGCGAACAGCAAGGGAAATTTTCAGCACGTATTCATGGGACTGTATGCCGCCCGGCGTGTTGAATAAAAGATTCATGGTTCAGGCTGGATCTAGTCTGACGAATACTGAGAAATGCACTTATGAGAAAAAAACTGACACTCATTACCGCGATCATCGTTCTATGCGTTTCGTCGTTTGCTTCGGCAACTGGTCGGTATAAGGCCAAGTCCGGCGTTATAGCGTTCGTCGGTGTCAATGTTATCCCGATGGATCGCGAGCGTGTCCTCAAAGATCAAACGGTCATAATTCGTGACGGCAAGATCGCAGACATCGGCGACACAAAAAAAGTAAAAGTTCCCAAAGATGCTCAGCGGATAGATGGCAAGGGCAAATATCTTATTCCCGGCCTTGTTGATATGCACACACATCTGCTTTCTGATGGCGATGAGTATGACAAAGCGATCGCTCCTGATGAGCTGCGGGTCATGGTTGCCAATGGCGTGACGACCGTCCGTTTTATGATCGGCACACCGGAACTGCTGGGCCTGCGCTTGCGTTCTGCAAAAGGCGAGATCGTTGCACCAACCATCTATGTTGCCAGTCCTCATCTTACCGGCCGCAAACAAGGTAACGACTTTGTGGTCACGACAGAAGAAGAAGCTCGTGAAGCCGTCCGAAAGTCTAAGGCAGCAGGATACGATTTCATCAAGGTTACGACCTTTATCGACGCAAATGTTTATGAGGCAGCTATCGACGAAGCCGCGAAACAAGGCATACGCGTCGTCGGTCATGCAGACCGCGAATACGTTACTGCTCCGCGAGCGTGGAAGGCAAAACAGCAGATCGATCATCTTGACGGTTATATGGAGCAGATACTTCGCGATGATGCTCCGATGAAGGGTTCGGTTTCCGACCTTTATATGTCCGATCCGAAAAATTGGGAAAGCCTGGATCACATCGACGAAGCAAAGATCCCGCTTGTCGCCAAAAGATCGGTCGAGGCAAATCCGTTTTCCAATCCGACGCAGCATTTTTTCAAAAATTCGTTCGGCTTGCCTCGAAGTGAGGAATCGATCCGTGCCCAGCCGGATTTTCGTTTTTATCCAGAAAAGGTGCAGCTACAGTGGCTGAACTGGTACAAGCGGGCGGCTGTTATCACGCGTGTCCCGGCGGAACGAAAGGCGAAATGGATAGACGCGCGAAACAAGCTGATAAAAGCAATTCACGACGCGGGCGGCAAGCTGATGGCGGGCTCAGATACGCCGGAATTTCTATGGCTTTACGGTTTTGCGATGCACCACGAGTTAAAGGCTTTGCGTGACGCAGGCATCGGAAATTACGCTGCTCTGGCCGCCGGTACGCGGAACCCGCATGAGTTTTTCGGTACGCTTGGTAAAGCCGGAACTATCGAAAAAGGCAAACAGGCCGACCTGGTCCTGTTGAATGCAGACCCGCTTGCAGACATCACGGCCACATACGACCGCGCGGGTGTAATGCTCAAGGGCAAGTGGTATTCGCAAAAAGAATTGAACGGATGGCTGGATGAGATCGCACCGAAGATCGCCGGAGCCTACCACGAGCCAAAGAAGGCAGATTAAGACAGATCTTCCGATCAGCGACACGAGCAGACATGAGCAGGACTTTCGGCATTATGAACACGATCAGCTTCGTAGCTATGCATCTGATGATACTTACGGCAGCGTGTTTTGCTATCGCTGCTGATGAGCCGATCATTGGATTTTGGTCAGGTGCTGTCGAACGAGATGGAAAGGATTGGCGTGTCGAAATAACTGCCGTTCGCGAGAACGGAGAACTAAAGGCAAGCATCACCTTTGTCGATCTGGACGTGGCTGATGTGGCATTTCCTTTAAAGCGTACTGAAAATGGATACCGTCTTGAAAAACCTCAGCCAAGCGGGAATCCGATAATTTTTGACGGTAAGATCGACAACGGAAAATTCGCAGGCGAATGGACAGGATTCGGCGTTAACGGAACGTTCTATGCGAACCGGGGAGAAAAACCTTCGCCGAAATTCACCGAAGCAGATGTTTCTTTTTCCAATCGCGATGTAAGCCTGGCAGGCACCGTTCTCTTGCCGGTAGGCAAAGGGCCGTTTCCTGCGGTCGTCATAACTCACGGCAGTTCACCGAATGAACGCACGGCATATCGTTCGTGGGCAAAACATTTTGCAAACAGAGGCATTGCAGCTCTTATTTACGATAAACGCGGATCAGGATCGTCATCCGGCGACACACGCTCCGCCAGTATGGAAGATCTGGCAGCTGATGCCGTCGCCGGTTTCAGATATCTGGCAGGGCGAAGCGATATCGACCCTAAAAAGATCGGCGTCGCCGGACACAGTCAGGGCGGTTGGGTCGCTCCGCTGGCGGCGGCTCGCTCAAAAGATGTCGCGTTCGTCATCGCAAGCGCAGCGGCGGGCGTAACTCCTGCCGAGCAAAGTATTTACCATCGGGCAGGCGTGATGCGGTCGCAAAGTATGACCGAAGACGAGATCGAAAAGGCGACCAAACTCCGCGAAAAACTTTATGACCTGAACCGCAACATTCTCAAAAAAGACGGCAGATATCAGCAGATGCGGTCCGAGGTTTCGCAGGAACTTATAGCCAACAGCAAGGAACGCTGGTTCGGCCCGGCAGAATTGCCGCCGCAGCTTGCGGGCGATCTGCCGCCGCTTGGCGCTTTGCGGCTGTTGTTTTTCGATCCTGTTCCTATCTGGGAAAAATTGAAGGTGCCGGTATTTGTTGCGTGGGGCGAACAGGACATTGTGGTTCCGGTCACAAAAAGCCGCCGGATAATTGAACAGGCACAGTCAAAAGCGCGCAATAAACATCTGACGATAAAGGTGTTTCCAAATACCGATCATTCAAACAGCATCGTTCCTCCGACGGACGAGTGGGATTTTCCGCGTGTGAACACTGAACTAGACCGTGCAATGGTCGAATGGACAAGAAAAATAACCGGACAGATATAAAATTATGAAAAGAACATTCTTAGCTGTTTTTGCCCTTATCTTCGTTTTTACCGTGAATGGTTTTGCACAAAAACCGGCTGACGATAAAAAGGCAGTTCTCGACATCGTTAACAAACTGTTTGACGAAATGGCTGCTGCCAATGCGGCAGGAATAATTGAGACCGGAACACCCGAAAATCAATTGGTTGCCATACAAAAAATGCGTGACGGCAAATCCCGTATCAGCGTCATCGGCAACGAAGCCTTCAGCAAATTCTTCACAAAACCCGGCGGCATAGAGGAAGTTATGCCGGACCCGAAAGTTGAGGTGGATGGCGACTGGGCAATGGTCTGGGGACGATATGTTTTCTGGGCAGAAGGCAAATTGTCACATTGCGGCATCAATCAATTCAATCTGGTACGCACCGATGCGGGTTGGAAAATAGCCAACGGAGCTTCGACGATGGATCCGGGCGGCTGCACCGAAAAGGAAAAGGCACTAAAACCTTCGCCGAAGAAATAATGCAGAGGCATGTATGAGAAAGTTATATCTTGCTTTTATTACGCTGATGTTGCTGCCGGCGGCTGTTTTTCCGATCAAGGACGGCAATGAGCTGATCGCTGCGATGAACAGGAAATATGCGGGAAAATGGTACCGCACGATGACCTTTGTTCAAAAAACGACGACATACAAACCTGATGGGTCCAGCGAGGTCGCAACCTGGTATGAAGCTATGTCGGTTCCGGGAAGGCTGCGCATAGACATTGCTCCGGAAGATAAAGGCAACGGCGTAATTTTTGATAATGGCCGTATGCATTCATTCCGTGACGGAGAGCCGGTTGCCAGCCGCGATCTCGTTCATCCGCTATTGGTGCTTGGTTTTGACGTCTATGCTCAGCCTGCTGAAAAGACAGCCGAACAGTTGAGGTCGCTCGGCATTGACCTATCGATCATTCGTCAGGACAAATGGCAGGGACGCAGCGTCTATGTGGTCGGTGCAAAGCAGAACGATCTTTCATCGCCACAGTTCTGGATAGATAAAAAGAATCTCTATTTTGTCCGGCTTATCGAGCCACGTGGAGCCGGAGAGAAGAAGAGCATTCAGGAAATACAATTCAACAAATATGAGAGGCTGAAAGGTGGCTGGGTCGCGCCCGAGGTCGTGTTCTTTGTTGACGGAAAACGAACGATGCTTGAGGAATATAGTGATGTGCAGGCGGATATCGACCTTTCAGATAACCTTTGGGAACCTGCGTCATGGATGAGCGCAAGCCGCGATTACTATAAAAAGCGAAAATGATGCAAATGCTAAGACGAACCATTTTTGTCATAACCGCCGTGATGCTTTTTGCCACGGCATCTTTGGCACAGACCGCCGCCAAACCTGCCGGAACTGCTGCACTGAAACAAGAGCTGCAGCGGATGCTGGATGAATGGCACAAGGCAGGTAAATTTCCCGGAGCTACGCTCGGAGTCGTGCTGCCCAACGGCGAATCGTTCGGCCTTGCCGTTGGATACTCTGACAGGTCAACAAAAAAGCCGATGCGGCCCGATGACAGAATGCTTGCCGGAAGCACAGGAAAAACCTTCGCGGCGGCGGTGGCAATGCAGCTTGTAAAGGAAGGAAAGCTTCAGCTTGATGACAAGGTCGAAAAGTATCTGGGAAAAGAGCCTTGGTTCTCTCGTCTGCCCAATGCGAATGATGTCACCGTCCGGCAGCTGATGAACCACACCAGCGGACTCGTTCGGTATGAATTCAAGGACACATTTACGAGCGACCTGAAAAAAGAGCCGCTGCGTGAATGGACGCCTGAACAGCGGCTTGCATATCTTTTAGATGCCGAACCGCCATTTGCTGCCGGTAAAGGATGGGATTATTCCGATACGAACTACATCGTTCTCGGAATGATAATTGAAAAGCTGACCGGAAGGCCGTTTTTTGATGAGGCCGAGCGCCGTCTGTTGAAACCATTGAAACTTAAAGACACTATTCCGCAAAAAGGTATCGTCCTGAAAGGCGTTATTCAGGGATACGCGGGGCCGAACAATCCTTTTGGGCCAAATGATGAAATGATCCAGAAAGGGAAGTTCGTGATAAACCCACAGCTTGAATGGACCGGCGGCGGATACGCCTCTACATCAGAAGACCTTGCCCGCTGGGCTAAGGCATTGTACGAAGCTAAGGCATTTGATCAGACCCTTTTGTCACAGATGCTGGATGGTGTTGCGGCACCGATGCTGGGAAAAGAAACCAAATACGGCCTCGGCGTTATTATTCGCCAAACTAAATCTGGAACAAGCGTTGGACACAGCGGATTTTTTCCGGGCTACATGACCGATATGATGTATTTTCCCGAACACAAAATAGCTGTTGCCGTTCAGGTCAACACAAGCGCACCGGGTTCGCTCGGCGGCAAACCGCCGGCGGCCGTTCTGGCGGATACTGCACAGGCTATAGTGAGGGTGAAGGGTTCTTCCTAAAAAAGTTTGCATAAAGGCTTTTACATATCTCAAAGCTCCGCATAAAATAAACGCACCTCATCATGCGGAGAAAAAAATGACTAGAATCTTTTTGGCCCTTTGTATATGTGCCTTTATGAGCTCACCTATCTTTGCAATAAATGTGAATGACGAGATCGATGCAGCTGCGGAACGTCTCTTGCCAAAGGTCATTGAATGGCGGCGTCATCTCCATCAAAATCCTGAACTCGGCAACAGGGAATTCAAGACAGCAAAATATGTTGAAGATCACCTCAGAAAGCTAGGTTTTGAGGTTAGGACAAAGATCGCCCACACAGGCGTCGTCGGCATATTGAAAGGCGGACAGCCCGGCCCGGTCGTGGGATTGCGTGCAGACATGGACGCCCTTCCGGTGGAAGAAAGAAATGACCTCGCTTACCGCTCAAAGGCAAAGACCGAGTATAACGGCCAGACCGTAGGCGTGATGCATGCCTGCGGACACGATACACATGTTGCGATGCTGATGGGAGCCGCCGAACTGCTTGCCGGAATGAAGGACAAGATAAAAGGAACTGTCGTTTTCATCTTTCAGCCCGCCGAAGAAGGACCACCCGCTGGTGAAGAGGGCGGAGCTTCGCTGATGGTCAAAGAAGGCGTTATGGATAACCCGAAGATCGACGCTATATTCGGTATCCACATCAACTCCAAAACGCCTGCCGGTGTTATCAGATACAAATCAGGTTCTATGATGGCTGCTGCCGATTTCTTTGAAGTAAAGATACGCGGAAAACAAACGCACGGAGCTTATCCATGGCAAGGAGCTGATCCGATAGTGGCTACTGCTCAGATCATCAACGGCCTGCAGACGATAGTTTCCCGCCGTTCTGATCTGACAAAAGCTCCGGTCGTAGTAACGATCGGCCGCATCAACGGCGGCGTTCGCGAGAACATTATTCCTGAAGAGGTCGTTCTTGGCGGAACGATAAGAACGCTCGATCCTGATATGCATAAACAGGTCCATGCACAGTTCAGAGAGACCATCACAAAGATAGCTGAAAGCCAGGGCGTTACTGCCGAGATAAAGATCGACACGCTGACCAAGGTCACGTATAACACTCCTGAACTGGTCACTAAAATGCTTCCGTCTCTTCAGAAAGCAGCCGGAAAGGACAATGTGATCGAGAGCGAATGGGTAATGGGTGCAGAGGATTTTTCATTCTACCGAGATAAAGCTCCGGCATTCTTTTTCTGGTTGGGTGGAATGTCGCCGGACAAAAATGCCGCCGATGCGGCGCCGCATCATACACCTGATTTTCTGATCGATGACAGTCGGCTTGATGTCGGCGTGAAAGCGTTCGCAAATTTGGTGTTCGATTATTCAAAGTAAGAGACAAAGAGATCTGGAAATGAAAAAGCAGGCCGCGATCGAATGGCCTGCTTTTCTTACTTTTTCACTCTTTCACTTTCTACGACTGGTTGTGGGCTTCTACGAACCACAGCAGTTTATCCACACCGCGAGAGATGCCCGTATAGATATCTGCCGTATCGGCATCGCCTAATTCATCCGTTTTGTCGATGTTCTTTCTGGCGGCTTTGCCAAAATCGGCGAGAGCCGTCGAAAGGGCGTCAACATGAGCCGTTCCGTCCGTTATCTCATGCGGATACTCGCTGAGCGAGGACCTTTCGGCTGCGACGCGGATAGTGCCGAGAGCTGTTCCACCAAGCGATGTCACCCTTTCAGCAATGTCGTCAATATAAACCTCAGCTTCGGTGGCGACTTGATCAAATAACTCATGCAGAGCTATAAAACTCGGTCCTTTTACGTTCCAATGAGCCTGTTTTGCCTGAGATTTCAGGTCGATCGCATCTGCTAAAGATTGATTTAGGATCTCGATGATCTTTTCGCGCTTGCCCTTTGCAATATCGATCTTTGTACTATGTAATTCCATAACGCCTCCATTTTAGAATTATTCTAATTATAAATTAGTGTAAAGTCAAACCTGTCTGACATCGTGTGTGTTAAAGAGCCAAAAAGGCATTTTATCACAGGCCACTCGAAAATTGGGGTGATGAACGTTTCCTTTAACAGATCCAAAGATAAAAGCAGATATTATCATTCACCAGGACCCGAAGGCCGTCTGGGCGGTTGAGGCGGCACTTGCGGGCCGCGACCACGCGGCGAGAATCCTTGTGATCCACGAAAAAGTGGAGTGAAAACCCATTTGGAGTGATTCTCTATCCCATAATAGGTCAAAACGGAGCGGCTTCTGCTCTGGCTGGCAACCCCGATGAATGGAGCATCCTCGGTAGTTAGGTCAAAGTCATCTGGTGCGGTCAGATCGTCCTCATTTTCGGTATTTATAGAGTTCACTATAATGATAGAGAAGCGATCAAGCAGCGGTGTCGGATTGCCGGGAAGGCTGCCGTTGTTGAAATCCTGTACCCGCTTTGCAAAAGCAGGAATGGTATCAGCATCAGCTTTGATCAGCCGCCATTGTCCGTCTTCGGACAGCGGATCTGTCGCTGCGGATTCCCGAAGTATCATCCGCTTTTTTGTGCCCTGGGGCAGGCCTTCTAATAGATCATCTATCGATTCAGGCAGACGTGTTCCGTTGTAGTGAATGACATATTGGCGGATCGCTTCGGCGATCTCTTCACCACGTCTGATAGATTCCAGTTCTTTTTCGCGCTGAACCTCCATATAGATGGATGGAGCAGCGGCCAGCAGGACGATCGCTCCTACGGCAAGCAACGCCATCACTGCCAACAGTGTCATGCCTTGCTCAGATCTATTGTTCTTTGCTCGATCCATACAAATGGGCTGCGTCAACGGTTAGGATTATCCTTGGTCGGGTTTCCGGGTCGCGGTCGTTGAGTGTTTGACGGCGGCTCGTAACGCGGGATGTTGTCCGGAATACCAGGTATCGATTCGCCCGGCGGAATTTGAGTCGGGTTAGACGGAAAGCCGGGAACCGCCATGCCGTCATCATCATCTATATCGGATTGATCGGTCGGATTGGCACGCACAGACCTGACATTCGGCTGACGCCTGATCCCAGGAGTTTCCGGCATTGACGGCATTGTACTGGTCAGAGTTCCCGGCGGAGGCCTGAAAAGAGCTAACTTGTGCCTAAAACCAAGAGACGTATCCTCTACGACGGTTTCGTCAGATGAAATGCTGACAAGGCGAAAACGTCCGCCTACAACATCATTGAGCCGAGCGCTGAACTCCGTTTTGCCTTGTTCGCGAAATACCGCTGTGTCGTTATTGGCATGTCGCCGGGCGATCATTCCTACATACTGGAATTGCGGCTTTGGCGGAGCCTGGATCGAGATCATCGTCGGATTGGAATATTTGGTTCCATCCGGCGTCTGCACGATTATCTGACGCGGGCCCTCGTTTGCGATGAAGTTGGCCGGTATTTCCGCCGTCAACCTATTGGGGCTGACAAACGTGGTCGGGACAGCACTCTGGTTGAAGTATATGCGTGCTTCGGGAATAAATCGCTCTCCCGTCACCTCAAGCCTGAAGCTTCTTGAACCCGCATAAACATTTGTCGGCGTTACAAAGCTGATCCAGAGGTCAGGTGTCGGGGTCGGACTCGCCGGTGGCGGAACGTAAGGCGGTGGAGTAGGTGTCGGGCAATCCAAACAAGGTGGCGGCGGTTCGTAGAAAGCAAAGATATTTCGGCCCGGATCAGGAGCGTCAAAAACACCAGGACGATAATTTACCGGAGTAGATCCCCATATCTGTTCCTGTTCACCCAACGACCGCATCGGCCTGTCAGCAGACCTGCCATTGTCGGCGCGAGTTGGTGTCGGTGATGCTGTTGGGGAAGGCGTGTTTGAGGTTGAACTGCCGAAAAGGCTTCTGCCAAAAGCAAAATACATTGCAGCAAGAGCCAGTACGCCAAGCACGACAGCTGCGATCATCTTATTTCGCTCAGATGCTGATCTTCCTTCCATTACCGCCATTAGGTCACCTCGGTTTTTCTGCGTTACATCCCGCCTCGATAGGGTTTTGATGCTTTTTGGCTGCGTGCCGTTACAAATTTTATTCGTCCGTTCCGGGATCGCCTTCTGTTGCTGAACCGTTCACGGGGTTCATATCATGTCTCCGGAAATATGCCGCCATCTCAAGCCGCAGTGCGACCCTTTCGCCGAGCGTGCGTCCGCGCCGTTCCTGCGGAGCTGACTGATTCGGCTGAGTCTGAGCCGGCATTCCGGTTACGGGATCAATAACGACGTTTTGGTCATTGGCTGAGCCGCCGGATCTCTGCCCTGTTCCAATCGTTGATTCAGATGGGGCAAGCTCGACCGAGCTGATGACAACAAATTCGTTGCCGGTCTCCAATGCCCTGATGAACCCACGAATATTCTGATACGGCCCTTCGACGGTCATTGTCATATAGACACCGGGAAAGAGGCTGCGAAAACGTCCGCGTCCGCGCTCTTCCTCTGACTGATTTCTTTGCTCAACTGTCGTCGGTTCAAGCGGGGCATAGGTCGGGCCGCTTGTATTGACCAGCCCGTAAGCATGCATAAGGCCGTTCAGCCGCTGATAGATGGCGGTCCGGCCGTTTGCTGCGGGCGGCAGATATGTTTCAAACTGATCGACGCTGGAAGCAAGCTGTGCAACACGTGTCTCGATATTGGAGATGTCGCCAAAATTCGTCCTTGCGGATATCAGGTCAGCCTCAAGCCTTTGAGCTTCTGAACGGCTGTTCTCAAGATCGGCAGCCGATGGCCTGACATACATAAGATAAAATGCCAGCAGACCTACCAATGAGAGAAGTGCGACACCAAAAACTGCCAGTTGGACCGGTCCCCACATTCCGCCATAGACCTTTCGCGGCCTGTTGCTGTGAGCGGGAGGCGGTTCAGAAGCCTTTTCGATGATGACGGTCTCATCCTCGGTCAAAAGCACGGTTCGGTTGGCTTCTTCCACTACGACCGCGCCGTCCTTTGTACGGCCCAGATCATTGACGGCCATTTCCGCAACATTATTTTCGCCTAGATCTTTTTCGCTCATTTAACGGCCGCCTCCTTGTGTCGCATCCGCCAATTCTGTGTTGGATGTCGGCGTAGTGTAATACGGCGCTCTGTAGATCAGCCGCAGAGTATATTCAGAAAATGTAATACGCTGGTTTGACTGCAGGTTCTGGCCTCTCAGTTCGGCGCTGAACACCGGCGAATTATTCATAGCCGTGATCATGTCCATAACTGTCCTGTAATCGCGGCTGATGACGGTAAGGTCCAATTCGGCGTTTACGCGGTCGCCTTCGCTGTAAACGTTTTGGACGATTATTCGCGAAGCACTGACCCCGCCGGGAATTACCGATTCGAGATCATAGAAGAACCTTGACCAGCCAAAAGATTTGTTCGCAACCAACTTGTGCGATGCGACAAGAAGCTCTCGCTGCATAGGCGAAAGCTGCTGCTGAACCTGAGTGCCTTTTTCGTTAAGGGATGTTATCTCCTCACGCATTTGTGAGATCTGGTTCCGGGCAACCTCGTTCAGCCTTCGGTTCTCCAGCATCTTTGTGTACAGATACAAACCGCCGACGAGCGAAAGAAAGAGCAGTAGCGCGGACAACAAATAGGGCGTTGTCCTGTTTCTGAACGGAACGGTTGCAAGATTTAATTTCGTGATCACTTTATAACTCTTTGTATCCCCGGAACGGACATCGCCGCACCGGAAGATTTTAACACAAAAAAAGCTCCCGGTCTTTCACGCCGGGACGGGTAAAAAGTTCCGTTTGTTTATTGGTAAGCTTAGTCTTTTCTTGGTTCAAGGCCGTGACTGATCTCATCCGGGGTCAACTCTCGATAGGCCCTGACGCGGTTGCGGCCTTCGCGTTTGGCTCTGTAAAGTGCGGAATCGGCCATTTCGACGAGTTCTATAGGGTCGCTTGAATCATCCGGAAAGGAAGATATGCCGATACTGATGGTCACGTGATGCTTAACGTCATCGGTTCCGTGACGGATCACGCTGAAATCGGTCTCTTCGATGACGCGGCGGATACGTTCTGCAGCGACAAGTCCTTGAGAAAGGCCTGCATCCAGTAAAAATGCTGAAAATTCCTCACCGCCGAACCGGGCGGCAGCGTCGCCGCTTCGCATGATGCCGGTAATGCAAGATCCGATCTCCTCAAGGGTCTTGCTGCCCGTTAGGTGGCCGTAAGTGTCGTTCACATCCTTGAAATGATCGACGTCCATCATCAGCACACAGAAAGGTCTGTCAGTTTCCTTTGCTTTTGCGGATTCACGGCGAAGCTCGGAAAAGAAAGATCGGCCTGAGAGAAGTCCGGTCAGGTCATCGTGTGAGATGAGGCGGTGTATCTGGCGTTGATATTCGCGGTCTATCTCATCCAGCAGGTCGAACCGAAGGATCTGGCTGCCGACCGTGATCTTGTCTCCGTTATGAAGTTCTTCACGATTGATCTTTTGACCGTTCAGAAGGGTTCCGTTGCGTGAATGAAGGTCTTCCAGGATATATCTCTCTTGTCCTGTATTCTGATCTCGTACCGTCAATATGCGGGCATGTTCGCGCGATACAAGCGAATCATTTACGCGGACGTCTGCCTCCAGCGAACGTCCCATTATTACTTCCTCACGCTCGAGCGGTATTGGAACAGCAATGAGTTCACCGCTTAGAAAAACGAGCGCGGGCCTTATGTCACGTTGTGCTCTTTCTGTCTTGATCATAGGAAATGTAGATAGATCAGGCGGAGGCTCCGACCAATAGAATAACGCACCTATCCCCTTAATTTCCATACTTTTATAAAATATTTCCAAAAAAAAGGAATTTCCTGTATTCAGTTAATCGTTTTGTGCATATAACATATCAGCTGGTGCATATTCTGATCGTAAAACTTGGGGCGATAGGCGATATCATTCACGCATTGCCTGCCGTTGCGGCAATTCGGCGGCAATTTCCTGATGCTGAGATATCGTGGGTTGCCGAGCAGCGTTCGGCAGAGATACTTCGCGAAAATCCGCTTCTGAATAATCTTATTGAGATAGATACGCGTTCGCTTCGCGGCGGCAAGGTCGTAGAAGAGATGTTCCTGGACATCGGGCGGCAATTCAACGAGGTCAGGCGGTTCAGCTATGACGTTGCTCTGGATATGCAGGGACTTTTGAAGTCGGCGACAATAGCAAGAATTTCAGGAGCGCGGAAAAGATGGGGATTTGGCAAGGCGGCTCTGCGTGAACCGGCAAGCCGTTTTTTGCTGACGGATACAGTGGATATTCCGCCGCGAGCACACGTCGTCGAAAAAAACATGCTTTTAGCGGCAAAGGCGTTGGGTTTTGAGCCTTCCGCGGCAAAATATAATTTCCCGATAGGGACGAACGACGAACACATTGCCGAAGCAAAAGCGATAGCCGAACAGGCAAAAGGGCGTTTTGCATTGCTCAATCCTGCAGGCGGCTGGGTTACTAAGCTGTGGCACGCGGAAAAATACGGAGAACTTGCTGACAGACTCTGGGACGAACTCGGTCTTGCTTCGGTGGTAGCGACCGGCCCGGCCGAGAGCGAATTAGCCGAGCGGGTCATGCAGGCTTCGCGTTCGGGAAAGAGCATATCGTCGCAGCCAAGTCTCAAAGGCTTTTACGAGCTGGCCAAAATGGCGGCCGTATATGTCGGCGGCGATACCGGCCCGACACATCTTGCCATTGCGGCAGGAACTCCGGTCGTCGGCATCTTTGGGCCGACCGAATGGTGGCGCAACGGCAGCACGAATGAGCATGATATATGCGTCGAACGCAATGATATAGACTGTCGTGTGGATTGCCACCGAAGGACGTGCGACAAATGGATATGCATGGATATAGATGTTGATACGGTATTTCGAGCCGTAAAGGAAAGGCTTGATCTAAGTTGACAAGAGCCGTATCGTTCAAGCATTGTCAATATCTTCGATGGTTTCGGAAAAGAAAAGACTTTTACAGCGTTATCGCGTCCCGCTCGGCTTTTTGCTGACGGCGGTTTTTCTGGTTTTGGCGCGGCCAACGGCGGCGACCATGCTGGCGGGCGGAGCCATTGCTCTGATCGGGCTTTGGATACGGGCCTGGTCGGCCGGACATATCCGCAAATACGAAAAGCTGGCCGTTACCGGGCCGTATTCGCACACACGCAATCCGCTGTATTTAGGCAGCCTTTTGCTCGCGGTCGGTTTTACGGTCGCGGCAGGCGTTTGGTGGCTTGGGTTGTTGGCGGCTGGTTTGTTCATTGGCATCTATTTGCCCGTAATGCGCGTCGAAGAAGAAGACCTTCACAGAGCTTTTGGGGAAGAATTTGACGAATTTGCAAAAAATGTCCCTTTATTTCTTCCCAGACTGACGCCCTGGAAAAAGTCTGACCTGAAATTCGATTTTGAGCTATACTTAAAACATCGTGAATATCAGGCAGCCATTGGGTTGATATTGGGGCTTGCGGCTCTGGCGGCAAAGAGTTATTTCTTTTCGTAAAATGTCATGAATCTTTCAGTTTCCAAAATATTGCTGACAACGGCGTTCGTGGTAGTTTTTGCCGTCTCTGTTTCAGAAGCTCAGACGAACGGCACAAAAGCTACGGCCGATGTCAGGCCTATTGAAGTCGCAAACACGGTCAAAACGTCCAAAGCAGTTCCTTTCAGGATAGGCGAAGAGCTTGTTTACGAAGGAAAACTGAGCAAGATAATACGAGGCATATCGGTTGCTGAGCTTACATTTACGATCGGCGAAGATGCCGAGAAGAATAATTTTCTTATCTCGGCTGAGGCACGTTCAAAAGGAACGCTTTTAAAGCTTTTCCGCTTCAGCTTTTTGCAAAAGATCGATTCG
The DNA here is from genome assembly GCA_019639215.1 of Acidobacteriota bacterium. GTDB lineage: Bacteria > Acidobacteriota > Blastocatellia > Pyrinomonadales > Pyrinomonadaceae > OLB17. The sequence goes on along the minus strand of JAHBSH010000004.1, from coordinate 35,029 downwards.
ACGGTTGACCGTGAACAATTCTTTGCCGAAAAGACGGTAAAGGTGGACGTTCAGAAAGAGCGTGTCCGCAACAGCGAAGCGCTGTTCGATTATGACGAGAACCGAGTTACATACGTAGAGACCGACCCGAAAGATCCGATGCGTCCGCCCAGAACCATCGCTTCTGAGCTTGCCGGTGAAACTCATGACCTGATCTCAGGCATATATCAGCTCAGATTAATGCCGCTTAAGGTAGGCGATAAATTTGACATAAACATCAGCGATTCAGGGCTGGTTTACAAGGTTCCGGTCACCGTAACCGGACGTGAACAACAGAAAACTGCGATCGGCAGGGTTTGGTGCCTAAAGATCGAACCTGACGTTTTTGGCGAAGGCAAGATGATAGAACGCGACGGTTCAATGACGATCTGGATAACTGATGACGCTCGCCGCATACCTGTTCGTTCCGTCATACAATCGCCTTACGGAAAGATCGAGGTCAAGATAAAATCTGCAAAGAACATCGGCAAGTAAACTCTGTGTAACGAAACCCGCCTTTTTTCGACACTCTGCTTGTAACTTTATACGAAAGCCATCATAATTTTCTTTTGTTTTAGACATGTCCTTGCGGATCTATTCTGCAAGGATCGTATATAGTTATGACCGATACAAAAGAAATAAAGGCGGCAGCAGAAGAAACGGAGAAAGATGCCGTGATCGAATTTGTTCTTGACGAACCGCAGCCAGTCTCATCCGGTGACAGCGTTAGGCCGGACGTTGCCGAAGTTCTTCTAAGGGCAGAAGCATCTGCCGAGATCGCAGAGCCTGATTCCGAAATTGACGAAGAAGCGGCAGAAGATGAGCCGGAACGCTCACCTGCATTCAAACTGCTTTCCATGCCGGAACTTCCTGAATTGGAACGCGAGAACCGCGCCCGCCTGCAGATGCAGTCGCCGAACAGGCTTCATTTTTACTGGTCTGTCCGCAGTAATCCGTATCAGACGCTGAACAAGGCCCTTGGGGCGAATACAGGCAGTTACACGCTTGCCCTAAAGCTGGTTGACCTCAAACGCGAAGCGGAAGAGATACATGCCGCCGATGCCGAAGGTTCGTGGTGGTTCAACGTAAATGCAGACAGCGATTATCGTGCGGAGATCGGTTTTTATGCGCCGAACCGTCCGTTCATTCGTGTGCTGTATTCAAACACTATAGCAACCCCACGAAAAAGTCCTTCGCCGCGTGTTGCAACAGAAGCAGATTGGCGTATTCCGGCACAGAAATTTGCGGAGGTTCTGGATGTTTCAGGGTTCAAGCAAGATGCTTTTGATGTTGCTATCGCGGGCGACGACGTAGAACACGCAGAGAATGCTTCGTATTCGGCATTTGCAAAACTGATCGGCCGCCGGTCAGAAGATGTAAACGGTTTTGATGCGGAAGAGATACGGTACGCAATGACGATGTTGTCAGCCGGGGCCGCTTTGGAAGAACTCCGTCACCGCATCGGCGAAAAGCTTTTTACATTGCTCCAAACCGCGGCTGACAAAATTTCCCGCGATAACGCATTGGCAGCACTCAGATCAGAGTTTGAGATCGACGAAAACGAGTTTGAAGAGGAATTCGAAGAGATCGGCCCGGCCGTTTTCGGCGCTAGCCTCGTAAATTTCCCGAAACGCCTCCGCACAAAACCTCGCGGGTTGGACAGGTTCTCAAAATTCGCTCCGACATCATCATCACATAGCATTGGCAGAGTCGTTTAGCGAGTAGATTCCGAAGACTCGAAGTTACTGTTGAAGGTCATGTATGGTAGAACTCGTTAGTGGTCGATTAAAGTTAGCCGTCAAGTTTGTGGTTAAGTTATAATGACGACACATGTCGGAGGAAAGAAATGGCATCGACAAAGGAAGAAATTAAAACGCTACTTAAAAGCCTGCCGGACAATGCCTCGATTGAGGATGTGCAATATCATCTTTATGTGATCGAAAAAGTCCGCAATGGCCTCGAAGCCGCAAAGAGCGAAGGCGGAATTTCGCAGGAGCAAGCTGAGGATAGCCTTAAAAAATGGGTCAGACCCGTTTCCGGTCGGCGGGTTATGCTATGATGTTTCGGAACGTCTGATCCGTTTGCCGGGCTTAAGTATTTTTTTAGGACGGTAAAAGTATTTATAGCGTTGGTTCACCTATTCTGATCGCTCTATGCCCGTCGGATATTTCAGCCTGATACTTCACGCTCACCTGCCATTTGTCAGGCATCCTGAGTATCCCGAATTTCTTGAAGAAGATTGGTTATACGAAGCGATAACCGAGGTCTATCTTCCGCTAATTTTCATATTTCAGAGTTTGCATGATGCCGGAGCAAAGCCCCGGTTGGCGATGAACGTTTCGCCGCCGCTGTCAGAGATGCTGGCAGATCCGCTGTTGCAGGAACGCTACACGCGGCATCTGGAAAATCTTCTTGAACTCGCAAAAAAAGAACTTGAACGTACGAGAAAAGAGGCACCTGAGTTTGAGGCGGCGGCACAGATGTATGTCGATAATCTGTCGGCGTCACATGGGCTTTGGGAAGATCGTTACGGCAGAGACCTTATCAGAGCTTTTCGCGAGCTTCAGGACGAAGGCGTGATCGAGATAATTACCTGCGGAGCGACGCACGGATTTCTTCCGCTCATTTCCACGCCGGAAGCCCGCCGAGCCCAGATCAGCGTTGCGGTCGCAAATTATAAAAAGCATTTTCACCGTCAGCCGCGCGGCATCTGGCTGCCGGAATGTGCCTACGAACCCGGCATCGAAGCTCTGCTGAAAGACAACGGCATCGAATATTTCATCTCTGATACTCACGCGATACTTTATGGTGATCCGCGGCCAAGATTTGGCGTTCATGCACCGGTCGTATGCCCGAACGGAACGGCAGTTTTTGCCCGCGATGTCGAGACAAGTCAGCAGGTATGGTCGGCTGAGATAGGTTATCCGGGAAATGATCTTTACCGCGAATTTTATCGCGACATTGGTTGGGACGCTCCTTATGAAATGCTGAAACCGCATCTGCACGAAGACGGCAACCGGCGGCATCTGGGGTTGAAATATCACCGGATCTCAGGAAAAAATGTGCCGCAGCAGGCAAAACAGCCTTACATTCCGTCGCTTGCTCGCGACAAAGCCGCTGAGAACGCATCGCATTTCATCGGTGAGCGGATAAAGCAGGCGTACCAGCTCCGTGAGACCTTCGAAGGCCATCCGCCGCTTGTTGTTTCACCGTATGATGCCGAGCTTTTCGGCCATTGGTGGTTTGAGGGGCCGCAGTTCATAGATTTTTTCTTCAAAAAGCTGCATTTTGATCAGGATGAGATCGCTGCCGTCACGCCCGGAGATTTTCTGGACAGCGGCATTCCGATACAGATACAGCAGCCGACATCGTCATCGTGGGGCGAGAACGGGTATTACAAGGTTTGGCTAAACGAAGGGAATTCGTGGATGTATCCGTATCAGCACGATGCCGAACGCAAGATGACCGAATATGCCAATAGATTTGTGGCAGGCCGCAGATCGAGCGATCCTTCGGTACAACGCATTTTAGATCAGATGGCCCGCGAACTTCTGCTTGCACAATCTTCAGACTGGGCATTTCAGATATATCAGGGAACGACGGTCGAATACTCATCACGCCGGTTTCGTTCACATATTCAGCGTTTCGGACTTTTGGCGGAAATGCTTGAAAGCGTGACTCAGGATAACGAAGGACAAACAACAGCCGCCCTCACCTCAGAACAGGTAGAACTCCTTACCGAGATAGAATCTCGCGACAATATCTTTGCTGAGATAGATTTTTCGATCTACGCTTCACCCCAAACTTCCCAGTAGCTATGCAGGATACAACCGCTAATAAGAAAGAAGACATCTCGCGTTTTCTGTGTGAGAACTGCGGAGCCAACATGGTCTATTCTGCGGCGGTTGGTGGTCTTCATTGTGAATATTGCGGACATAAGGAAGAGGTTCACGTCACAGGCAGCGTTGAGGAAAGGTCTTTTAACGAATTTATCCGGGCAGGAGCGCAGCGGCTTGCCCCGATGGCTGTCGATGCTTTGCAGATACAATGTTCCTCGTGCGGAGCGACCGTAAATTTCACGCCGCCGGAAACTGCTACGGTATGCGCTTTTTGCGGTGCAAAGATCGTTGCTCAGCCAAAGGCCGCCGATCCGCTTGTTGCACCGCACGGTGTCTTGCCGTTCAGTATATCCACAGGGCATGCTGCCGATGGTTTTAAGAAATGGCTCCATTCGCTGTGGTTTGCTCCGTCAAAGCTCAAGCACCTTGCCGAATCGGACAAACTGGTCAGCATCTATATCCCTTACTGGACATACGACGCGGCAACCGTCAGCGATTATTCCGGCCAGCGCGGCGATAATTACACCGAATGGGAGACAGTCACGGTCAATGGCAAGCAGGAACAGCGTTCTGTCACTAAAACGCGTTGGACATCTGTTTCGGGCCGTGTCGCCCGTCATTTTGATGATGTATGCGTTCCGGCAACGACATCGATCAGGCGAGAATATCTTGAACGCCTCGAACCATGGGATCTGCCGGAACTCAGGCCTTATGAACCCGCGTATCTTTCAGGCCACAAGGCGGAAGCGTATCGCGTGCCGTTAGACGGAGGCTTTGAGCGGTTCAAGGAAATAGCTCAAGGCATCATAGTCTCTGATTGTAAGAGGGACATCGGCGGCGACCGTCAGCATATCAATGATGTCAATACACACTATTCGGACATTTCCTTCAAGCACATACTTTTGCCCGTCTATTCCGGTGCTTATAGATTTAGCGGGAAAACCTATCAAATAGTAATAAACGGCCGCACCGGTCAGGTTCATGGCGGACGCCCTTACAGCATTTTGAAGATCGCTGCTCTAGTTTTTGTTCTGCTGATCCTGATCCTGATGGTCGTGGCAGTATTAAGATAGGGCCCGTGCGGATGAGCGGCTAGAGATCTTAGGGAATGAATATAAGCAAAGCGGGGCTGGATGAGAACCAGCCCCGCTTTTACCCAATACTCTCCTTTTCCTGATGACCGGCCCGCTTCACAAGCGAACCGGTCTTCTAATTGACTCAATATATAGTCCGTCTTATTCTGCTCTGACAACTATCCTTTTCCGCTCATTCAGTAAGTATTTCTCCAGCAAAGATCACCTCTCTTAAACCAATAGAAGTCGTCGCAATTCGTACCACTATGATTTAATGCTTTAAAAAAAAATAGAATTGGTCTATTCTTGAAGGCACTTTTTAATCCACATCTTGTTGTCGCAGGTCACAAAAGCCGTGATTTGTGAATTGGTGTTTTTCCGTCGGCTTTCGGTTTACGGAATTCTCAGCAGTTGAAAGACCTGTCATAGGTCTAACGGTCATACTCGATAATTCTATTCGACACCGGATGCGATCTGGGTATCACACAACTGCTTAATTTATTGGTCAACCTGAGGAACACGCAATGCGTGAACCAAACTTCAAGGAGGAGTTTCTGATGTCTATCAAAAAAAGATCTCATAAGCGGAGTCGTATTTGGAACTCTCATGCGGTGCGCCAGACCGTAAGTTACATGCTTATGATCGCACTGGTCTTGCCTGCTCTTGTATTTGCTCAAACAAGAACTAGGACAGGAAATGACATATCGCTTCCCGAAAACAATGCCAGAACCGGCTTTGACTTGGGATCAGACATTTTGGAGAAAAAGGGAGTTCCGGACTCGCTGCCTGCAAACATTGGAGTTTCTCCATGTGAATGGGGCACAGGAACTGCTATTCCCTCACCGATCTTGGATAATCCATTAGTGACCATAGGTGACAATATCTACAGTTTCGGCGGTGTTGTCAGTGGCGCCATTTCCGCAAATTCTTATAGATTTGACGGTACAACATGGACGTCTATCGCATCTGTCCCGATGGCCCTTGAATGGTCGTCAGCCGTGACCGATGGAACAAATGCATACATATTGGGCGGTGCAGAGCCGACTGCCGGAAACTCAATGTCGAGTTTGTACCGATACAATGTCGCCGCTAATACCTACGACACGCTGGCTCCTTTTTCCACACCGACGTGGAATCAGGCCGCAGTATATTACAACGGCAAAATTTATAAAGTGGGAGGAAGCCCGGCTAGCGGCGTGTATACATCCGCATTTGAGATCTATGACATCGCCACGAATACATGGAGTGCTGGAGCTGCTTATCCACATCAAGCTGGTTTTATCCAACTGTTCACCCAGGGTGACTATATATATGGGGCAGGCGGTGTTTGGTCAGACAGTACCTCAACAGTATCGTATGCAAAAACGTATAGATACGATCCGGTTGCCAATACGTGGGATGACGCAGCGATCGCAGACCTTCCGACTGAGCGTTGGGGTGGAGCCTACACCAACTACAATGGTTCTCTCATTATTGCTGGCGGTTACACGGGGTCAGCCGGAGGCGCGATCACCGCAACAGGTGTAAGTTACAATTTTTCTAACGACACATGGGAAGCATTGCCGAATATGCCCGAAGTTAGATCGAGATTTTCGGCAGCTGTGCTAAGCGGTGTTCTTTATGCAGTAGGCGGACGAAGTGCAGCAGGTGGCTTTGGTGGAACCACATCTAATTTTAAACTGACTTGTATCCCGCCTGATGCTCCCCATCTTGTCCCGTCAGTGGCATATGTATCTGACACCGGAACCCCAACAAATCAGGTTCCGGAACCAGGCGAAACGGTCACTGTAGCCTTGACGCTTAATAACGTCGGCGGAGGTGCATCTACCGCGGCCGAGGCGGTTTTAGCCGCGACGGGCGGCATAAGCAACCCTAGCGGGCCTATACAATTCGGCACGATCGCTCCGGGAACGAGCGAAACGCGGAACTTTACTTTTGATGTTCCAGGTGAAGCTCCCTGCGGCAGTGAGATCACACTTGATTTTTCTGTTGACTATGAATCACCTACGGTTCATTTGTCCGAGACATATCGATTAGGAGTTCCGTTGGGTGGGGAGCCTGTTACCTTCTCAAACACAACAGCGATTGAAATACCAGCCGGATTGGCATCACCCGCGGGGGCTGCTAATCCATATCCGTCAAATATTACGGCAAGTGGTTTGTCAGGAAGAAAGCTGATACAGGTTACTTTCCATGATCTCGCTCATTCGTGGCAAACTGACATTGATATGTTGCTGGTCGGCCCTGGCGGACAGAGATTCATAATTCTCTCAGACGCGGGTGCCGGATCAACCGGAAGTCAGCCGCCGGTAACTTTTACTTTAGCTGACGATGGCGAAGGTCCTGTTCCGACTACCGCGTTCGCAAACGGAGCCACTTACAGGCCCACAAACGCTGGAGCAGATGACCCGTTCGTAGCTCCTGCCCCGTCAGGCCCCTACGCAAATCCGGCCCCAGCAGGAGCGTCCACCTTCGAGTCAGTATTTGGCACGGATGGAACATCAATGAATGGAACTTGGTCTCTATATGTTGTTGACGATGCGAATTCTGATGCCGGCACTATGTCCGGTGGATGGTCGATCACTTTTGTCTCAGATGATTATTCATGCGGCGGAGCAACCCCAACTCCAACACCGACACCGAGTCCAACGCCGACACCGACGCCGACACCAAGTCCGAGTCCGACACCGACACCGTTGCCGGCGTATTACGGATCGGGAGAGTTGACGTCGAGCAGTCCGACGTTTGCGAACCCGAACGGATCGACGAGCGGGTCGGGAGTTCAGTATTACGACACGTTCACGTTCACGGCCACGGAGTCGGGAACGCACACGTTCGAGGCATCAAGCGTGAACACGACGGGAACGCCGTCGGACGCGCTGGATACGTTCCTGAGGCTCTATACGACGTTCGATCCGGAATCTCCGGCGGCGGGCACGGTGGCGTTCAACGACGATTTCACGGGAACGCTGACGGTACTGCCGGGGCCGTACACGGCGAACGGAGTGACGGCAACGGCGACCGGTTTCCAGGGGGCACAGCCCAGTTCACGCCTGACAGCCAGCCTGACGGCGGGGACCACGTACACGCTGGTTGTGACGAGTTTCCGTGACACGACCTATGTTGCAACGACGGGTACCACCGCGCAGGCGGTAGGAGCGTTTTGGTTCGGCATCAACCCCGGTGTCGAAGGCGGCCCCGGGCCAAGCCCGACGCCGACACCAACACCGAGTCCGACGGCAACGCCAACACCAAGCCCGACGGCTACACCGACACCGAGTCCGACACCGACGCCGTGTCCGACGGGAGGAACGGTAGAGGTATCGAACACGGCACCGATAGTGATATCGGATGGAGCGGGAGCCCCCGGAAGTCCGTATCCGTCGGAGATAACGGTGAGCGGAGTGGGAACGCTGCCATCGACGGCAGATGCTGTCGAGGTGACGATAAACAGCTTCGGGCACACATGGCCGGAGGATCTCGGGATAGTGCTTGTCGGGCCGACGGGAGCGGCACTGCTGCTTCAGGACGGTGCGGGAGCCGCTGGCGAGATGTCGGGAGTGACATACAAGCTCAGTGACGCGGGAACCGATCTTTTGCCGGATGTGGGTCCGTGGGATGCCGGAACGTACAAACCGACGGCATACTACACGGGCGACCCGTTCCCGTCACCGGGGCCGGGCACGACCTACAGCCATCCGGGGCCGGCAGGCGGCAACACGGCGACCTTCGCATCGACGTTCGGCGGAACCAATGCCGACGGCGTGTGGAGGCTGTTCGTGGTGGACTTCGCCGGCGGTGACGGCGGTTCGCTGGCCGGAGGCTGGACGCTGACGTTCAACGGCGAAGGCGGAGGCGAATGCCCGACGACCGGATCGGCAAGGGCCGACTTCGACGGAGACGGCAAAACGGACATCTCCGTGTTCCGTCCGAGCAACGGCGTCTGGTATCAGCAGAGATCGACGGAAGGCTTTACGGGCTATGCGTGGGGACTTCCGACGGACGTGCTGGTTCCCGGCGACTATGACGGAGACGGAAGGACGGACGGAGCCATCTATCGCGTTAACGCGGACGGTGCCCTTCCCGACTTCTATGTCCTGAGGAGTTCGGACTTCACGGTGATGGGCGTTTCATGGGGTTATCCCGGGGACGTACCTGCGATCGGGGACTTCGACGGTGACGGACGTACCGATTACGGTGTGTTCAGACAGGTCACAGGTGTCTGGTATATCCTGGCGGCGACGGGAGAGAACATCATCTTCACGAACCACGGGGACACGCCTGTACCGGCAGATTATGACGGAGACGGAAAGACCGACGGCATAATCTATACGAACGGCACATGGTCGGGACAGCTGTCCGGCGGCGGTTCGATGAATGTCACGCATGGAGTGGCGGGAGACAAGCTTGTCCCCGGCGACTATGACGGAGACGGCATCGACGACGTGGCGGTGTTCAGGCCTTCGAACGGTACGTGGTACATCCTCAAGAGTACCGGCGGAACGCAGACCACGGTCTTCGGTTCAGCCGACAACATACCCGTTCCCGGCGACTATGACGGTGACGGCAGGGAAGATATCGCTGTCTTCAAACCGAACGGTCAATGGTGGGTCAACGGCACAACAGCCGGTGTCTACTCCATCACCTTCGGCTTCGGCACTGATATCCCCATCGTCGCCTACTCTCATAGGAACTAAAATGGTCGAGCCATAACTCGGAGAGATCTTGAGGATCTCTCCGAGTCTGGCGATCACCAAACTTAATCTACTGTTTAGCCACCGCTACGATCCAATAGATCGTAGCGGTGTTTTATGTTGACAATTCGGCAGTGCTCCGTTTAACTTTGATTAAAGTCAATTTCTGCCTGAGCGTGTATTTGCTGCAGGTGTTACAGGCCAATATCTAAGACAAAATAGGAGAATCCAGTATGAAGTCATCCATACTCAGGAACCGCGCTCTCAAGCTAGCTGCAACCATGGGAGCAATAGTTCTCGGGATAGTTGGAGTTTCAATTTCAACCGAATTCAATGAGACTGTATCAGCGTCGTCATCCGGACCATCACCTTCCTTTTCCGGAGCTCCGGGTGAGGGAACATGCATAGTCTGTCATGGGGATTTTGGTCTTAATAGCGGGTCGGGAAATGTCATCATTTCGGGTCTGCCGCGAAATTATGTACCAGGTCAACAGGTCGAGGTCACGGTGACCGTAAATCAAAGCGATGCGGTGGTCTATGGATTTCAGATGACGGCGGTGAATGGCCTTGAAGACGGTAGCGGAGAATTTACGCTGCCATCGAGCGATCCGGCGGAAATGTTGATAGGAAACAGTTCGGTCGAGGGACATGATCGTGATTACGTTTCGCATAACTCCAATGGTATAACTCCTGAGGGATTTGGAACCCGGTCGTGGACATTTACCTGGACAGCTCCGGCAACGAGGCAGGGTAAAATCGACTTTTATGCAGCAGGCAACGCCGCAAACAGTGATTCCAGCCCGGGTGGCGACAACATCTACACCACTTCTTCTTCGATTTTCTCAGGCACCGTCATCTCCAATTTTTTTGATGAAGGGCACAGTAATATTGCGGTTTACAGGCCATCCACCGGCGTTGTTTACGCCCTTAATTCCAATGGGTCACAAGCGACATCGGCTGATATAGGCCAGCCCGGTGACAGATCAGTGCCGGGCGATTACGATGGTGACGGCATATCGGATCATGCTGTATGGCGTCCATCGAATGGGACGTGGTATGTAAGGCTAAGTTCCGGCAGTGTTATTTCCGCCCCGTTCGGCATGGAAGGTGACGTTCCCGTTCCCGCAGACTATGACGGTGATCTGAAGACCGATATTGCGATATGGCGACCTTCAACCGGTTATTGGTTCATTTACCGAAGCTCTGATATCACACTTGATATCCGGAGGTTCGGACTTTCAACGGATATTGTGGCGCCGGGAGATTATGACGGAGATGCCAAGTCTGACGTAGCTGTTTTCCGTCCCTCGACAGGTGTTTGGTATATTTGGCGAACGACCGATCAGGGATATTCGATCTTTCAGTTCGGAATAGGTGAGGATAAGCCGGTTCAAGCTGATTTTGACGGAGATGGACGCACTGATGCGGCCGTTTACAGGCCGTCAACAGGCACATGGTGGATCAATGGTTCTTCCCGTGGAGTGTTTGCCTCCCAATTCGGGATGTCGGGCGATATTCCCGCTCCGGCAGATTATGACGGCGACGGAAAGTCGGACATAGCTGTTTACCGCAACGGCACATGGTACATTCTCAGAAGCTCCGATCAGACAGCACGAATATCGTCATTCGGTTCTGCCGGAGACATTCCAATTGCGGCGGCTTTTATAACGCAGTAGCTGACAGCCGAAACAAAAGAAGAGCCCGTCTTGCCGGAATGGCTTGACGGGCTTTTCGCTTCAATGGAGTAACATTCATCCCTTCCGGGACATTTGCCTTACGGCCTTTCCGGAGCGGTAGGAACCTCTGCCGGTTGAGTTGCCGGAGTTACCGGCAGCATCGGACGCGGTGTCGGATTTGGAGCAGGTGTCTTATCCGAGTTCGAGCTTGGATTGCCCATAGGTACCGGTTGGATTATCGTTGCCGAAGGCTTCGTGCCGGAAGTTCCGGTCGTTTGCGGAAAGTCAGGACGATAGATCCTCGGTGTGATAAAGAACAGTATTTCGTTGGTGTCGCGTCTGACCGACTTTCTCTTAAAGAGATAGCCGAGCAACGGAATGCGGGAAAGTCCCGGTGTACGGTCCTGACCTTCGCGTTCGTCGTCAAACAAAACACCGCCAACTACTGTCGTTCCGCCGTCCGGAACTGTTATCTGCGACTGCATCTTCTGGACGTTTATCGCTGGCGGAGCACCGGCGACTATCGTAGCGGTGGAGCTGTTCTCAGCGAGAACTTCCAGCACAACTGTGCCAACATCCGTTATTTGCGGTGTGATCTCCAGTTTCAGCGGTACATCTACGTATTCAGTTGTTGCCAGGGCAATACCACCTGCACCGGCCTGGCCGGGCTGAATGGTCACAACTGGTATCTGTGTCTTGCTTTCGATGAGAGCCGAACGGTTGTTCAGAGCGGTGACACGCGGTGTAGCGATCACCTTTGCCTCTCCTTTCTGCTCACCGGCCGAGATCAGAGCACTCAGCTGTGCGGTTCCAAAAAGTCCTGTGGTCAGACCGATCACCGTACTCGGGATGATCGATTTCATATCGTTATTCGGTTGGGTATTGACACCGCCGGTCTGCTGTTCGCCGCCGCCTGTCTGCGGAACGGGAAGCGTACCGCCCTGTGCCAAAGCACCTCTTGTACCTGTGACCAACCCTGCCAGCTGAACACCGATGTCACGGCTGAAGCTGCGGGTCGCTACCACGATACGAGCTTCTATCTCTACCTGCGGTTCAGGCTGGTCAAGGATTGCGACCAACTGGCGAACTGCATCGATATTCTCACGAACGTCGGTGACGATAAGAGAATTGCTTCTTCCGTCAACCTCGATCGAACCACGGCGTGATAAACGGCGTTTGATTATCGGAAGCAAACCGTCTCCCTGGCTGCCGCCTGCAGAGGAGCCGCCGCCTGATCCGCCGGAAGATGTTCCTGCCGTGGCTGTTCCACGCTGCAGGTCGCCGCTTGCTCGTGCATAGTTCAGACGGATGAATTCCGTGTAGAGCGGTGATGAGTCAAGCTGTGTGTCCATTGCCTGACGCACTATTTCGCCTTCCGTTGCAAGTGTCTTGGCATCGGCGACGCGGAGAATATTTCCGTTTACCTGTACGCCAAGTTCCTGCGAGCGAAGTATCGAATCCAGAGCGATATTCCATGGAACATCTTTCAGATTCACCGTGACCGGTACGGCCTTCACCGATTTGTCGATCACGAAGTTGATACCATACTGCTCTGTTATATGGCTGAGAATGTCGCGGACGTCCATGTTGACGACAGCAAGAGCTATCGGCTCACCGCGAAAACCCGGATCACCGTATTTGCGGCCTTCCTGCGCCGGATCCACTCTTTGCGCTATCGCGAAAGATGTGATCAGGCCTGTCAATATAGTTGCGATCACGGCCATTTTGCCGATACCGCATATTTTTTGAAGAGAATTCATGTTTCCTCCGTTGCAAATTTCATCCGCCGTCAACTCACTGCGTGACAGGGTATGACTTAATAAAGATCGAGTGTCATTTTGATTAGGGCCTTAAAGGATAAAAGACCCCGGAAAAGATTTTAATTTTTGCCCCGGGCAACCCTGACCGGACGTTTTGCCGGTGCTTTTTCGGTCTCTGCGGGCTGACGATTCATTTCGTCGAGGGGCGATAGTATCGGGCCTGTCGCTACTTTGGGAACTTCACCCTGAGCTGCTTGCTGCGGAGCAGAGGTTGCTGCTGACGGAGATCCTTCAGGAGCTGTGCCCTGTATCCTTGCCTGATCGCTGTATTGGCGAAGCGGTTTATTTTCAACCGACGAAACGAACTTGCCGTTGCTCATCTTGGTCACTTTGCGGAAAACAAGTCTGTTCTCCTCTACAGCGACAAGCTGGCCGTCAAAGAATTTTTCACCCGGATAGATCGTGTACGAGAGTTTTATTGGGGTTGCTTCAACAATTGCTGCGTAGCCACGCGGCGATTTGAATATCCCGGTCACAGCCATTTCATTCAATGTCAACACACTTGTTACCTTTGGCAACGCTCGGCCTTCAGCGGCAGCTGCTTCACGCATCTGCATGTAATAGGATATGCGTTGCTCGATTGGCGGTGCGCCGACATTGGCCGGTTCCTTAGGTCCGGACGATCCTGTCGATCCGGTGCCGCCACGCGGTGCTTCTCGTGTTCTAGCCCAGCCTGGTTTGGCAAAAGGATCACGCGTCTGTGCTGAGGCGGATGTCAGTTCGCCTGCCAGCAGGACAAATCCCATGGTCGCGAGGGTCAGGGTCAGAGTTTTTAAGATCGTTGATTTGTTAATCATGGCTTTTTCTCTCAAGGGTGCTGGTCGTTCGGAATGGCCGACCATGTGGGTCTATTTTGCTGCGGGTGCTGCCGGTTTGGCTGCTGGCTGGCCAGGTTTTGCAGGCTGGCCGGGTTTAGCCGGTTCCGGTTTTGGCTGCAAAGCTTCCGGATCAGCATAATATGCCGTCAGCAAAAATCTTGCGTGGATGGTCTTTTGTGCGGACTGTTTGTCCAGCTGGTTCAACTTAAAGTCTGAGATCGAAACGATACGGGGAAGTTTGGCCATTTTTTCGAAAAACTCACGAAGATTGGCAAAATTGCTGTCCACCTCAACCTCTACCGGCTTCGCCATTATTGCATCTTCCTGCGTGTCCTCACGCGGTGAGAACCGCATGACGATCAGCTTTGATTCTCTGGCGTTGTCGTGAAGTCCCTGAAGTACATTGGTGATCTCACGCTGTTCGGGAAGAAGGACCTTAAGTTCCTCATATTCCACGGCCTTGCTGGCATAAAGTGCTCTAAACTCATTGATCCGCTGTGTCGCAAGGCGGGCCGCCTCGTTCTTGGCTGTCAGCTGTGCGATCTCGTCGTTCAGCGTCTGCACTTCGGCACGTGTTTCGCTTGTCACGAAATACCATACCGTCAGGTAAAGCAGCGTGGCGATGGTAAGAAGGATCAGCAGTTGAAAATACCACTCTAGGTTTTTAAGTTTCTCTGTCATTGTAGTGTCCTTCGCTTGCGTTCAAACTCAAGCGTGTCTGAGGATCGTCTCAATAATATTTAGTTCTGTGCGACCTGTGCGGGTGCTGTGGCCGGCTTTGCCTGTCCGCCTTCTGCGGCTGCGGTGGATACGCCGTCATTTGCGTTAGCGGCCTTTGATGGCGTGTACGCTGTCTTGATCGTGAAATCAACGACATTTACCTTCGGAGCCTCTGCTCCTGATGCCGGTACGACAGATTGGTTCACCATTTCCTGACGCTGCGTCTCGATATTAAGATTGGTGAAGAGGCCGTTCGAAAATTCCAGACTGCGGCCAAACTGAACGACCGAATCCTCGCTAGGAGAATTTCCTTTTATGACAACTTCGTTGCCGGTCTGTTCAATGGCCTGCAGGTAAAGTCCCGGTACCATCGCTATTCTTTCGCGGACTGAATCGAGCACAGCACTTGGCCCTGCCTGATTTGCCCTGAGCGTCTTTATGGCCTCGATACGCATGTCTATCTGCTGTATCTTTTGCTCAAGCTCACGCTGTTCCTTCATCACAACTTCAAGCTCGGCAGCGATCTGCTTCTGTTCTGCCAGCCTTCTTTCGGCGTCGGTCTTTGCCATCTGTGTGCTGATAACGTCCCAGCCAATGACGGCCAAGAGAAGGAATCCGACGGCAAGGGTCAACATCAGCAGGCGTGTTCCCGGGCTGCCGACCTTGCGTTCAACGGCCGTGACGGTTCCGCCCTGGCGTTCGGTCACTGAATGTAATAGGTTTACTTTGATCATTGTTATGCCACTCCCCTCATTGCCAAACCAACGGCCACGGCCATTTCGGGCATGATCTCGCTCATATAGTCAGGGTCAAACTTACGGCTGTCCACCTTTATATTGCGGAAAGGGTCAAGTACTTCCACCGGCAGTTCCAGGCGTGCTGACAGGTCCTGTGCCAGACCCTGAAGCTTTGATCCGCCGCCGGATATAAGGATCTTTTGAACGACCGTCTGCGTGTCTTCGGTCGTTGCACGGTAAAAGTCGAATGTTTTCTGTATCTCCATTGCAACTATTTCCGTGACGTTGTTGATAAGTGGTTCGATGGCGGTTTCCTCAACGCCCTCAACGGCATTGTTCACGCCTCTCTTAAGGGCTTCGGCCTGCTGGAATGAAACTCCAAGGCTTCTCTGAAGCACATCGGTGAACTGGCTGCCGCCGACGGTGATGTCGCGGGTAAAGAGCGAACGCGTTCCTTTTACGATATTCACGTTCATGGTCGAGGCACCTATATTAAGGAGCGTTACGACCTGTGATTCATCCGGCTGATAGTTCAGCTCATAGCAGTTTTGCAGGGCAAAGGTGTCCACATCTATAACGAAAGGTTCTTTGCCTGCCATCTGCACTGCCTGGCGGATGTTGTCAATTCTTTCACGTTTACAGGCAGCTATGAGAACGTTGGTCTGATCTGAATTGGTAGCCGTGATCTGATAATCAAGGCTTACATCAGAAAGATCGTAAGGAATATGCTCTTCTGCGTGCCAGTCTATGGATTCTTCCAATTCTTCCTGGCTCATCGCGGGCAGAACGATGTTCTTTATAATGACCGAATGTCCGCTGACGCCGGTGACGACCTGGTCGGCATCGACATTATTATTGCTGCATACATTCTGGATAACGTTCGAAACCGTGTTCATCTCCATTATCTGGCCGTCGATGATGGTCTCATCAGGAAGGTTCTCAAAACCCAGACTTACCAGATTCAGATTATTTGGCTTGCCGTCGAGTTCGACCATTTTGATCGAGCTTGAACCGATGTCCAGACCGGCGACGCTTTTCTTTTTACCGAACAGCATTTTCTTTTAGCTCCTATAAGGCGTTCTTTCCTATTTGTATTAGGGGGTTCTTAAAATCTATTCGAAACGGAACGTTTTCCAGCACTTTTGCAGAAAACTTTGCCACCTTTTGTTCTACATACATCGGAAGGACGATCTTTGACAGGCCAACTGAAGGCAGTGACAAGTTCACGTTCCGTTTCGAATGATCCGGCCGTTTCTAATGCAAACGGCGTGATCAGATGATGAATTGTAGAAAAAGTATTCGCATCGGGTGGCGAAGGGGAACGGTTACTAATAACCGTCAAGGAATAAAATTACAGGAAAGATAAACAGTTGTCAACACTTTTTTGCAATGTTGAACGATTTTTGAAAGAAAAATATTCATATTGAATGATGCACAGTTTCCGACCATTCAACAGTTAGGCTTATCTGTAAGGAAAATATCGGCAAAATGACCGATTTGCGGTCATCAGATCTCCATGCGGGTGACCGATTCGAAATGAACCTCGTCAGGGCCGTCCGCGATCCTTAGGCTGCGGGCATATATCCAGAATAGAGGTAATGGCGTGTCTTGCGAAACTCCTGCTCCGCCGTGAACCTGTATAGCACGATCAATTATGTTGATCGCCATCTGCGGGACAACAGCCTTTATCATTGCGATCTCCTTGCGGGCGGCTTTGGTTCCAAGTTCGTCCATCATCCATGCGGTCTTCAAAACAAGAAGGCGAGCTTGTTCGATGGCAAGGCGAGCTTCGGCTATCCATTGTCTGGTGGTTCCGTGTTCGAGGATCGGCTTTCCAAAAGCGACCCTTGCGGCTGCTCGTTCTTTCAACAAATCCAGTGAACGCTCGGCAGCTCCTATCAGCCGCATACAATGGTGAACACGTCCGGGGCCAAGCCTTCCTTGAGCTATCTCAAAGCCTCTTCCTTCTCCGAGCAGTATGTTCTCTTTCGGTACGCGTACATTTGTAAAGGAAATTTCAGCGTGGCCATTTGGAGCGTCGTCATAACCAAAGACATTCAATATGCGCTCTACACGGACACCTTCGGCATTCATTGGTACAAGGATCATTGATTGCTGAAGATGTTTCGGGGCTGATTCATCCGTCTTTCCCATAAAGATGATCAATCGGCAGCGTGCATCGCCTCCGCCCGTTGACCACCATTTCCGTCCGTTCAAGATATAATCGTCGCCGTCACGCTTTATCGAAGCTCTTATATTTGTCGCATCGCTTGATGCAACATCAGGCTCGGTCATTCCAAAACACGAGCGGATCTCGCCATTCAAAAGCGGCGTCAGCCATTCTTCCTTTTGCTCGGCCGTTCCATAGAGATGAAGAACCTCCATATTTCCGGTGTCTGGAGCAGAGCAGTTAAATACCTCTGATGCCCAGACGACACGTCCCATTATTTCTGCAAGCGGAGCATATTCAACGTTAGACAGTCCGGATACGTCAGGCAGAAAAAGGTTCCACAATCCGGCTGCTTTGGCTTTTTCTTTTAGCTCCTCGATCAGTTCAGAAGGCTGCCAGCGGTCGCCCGATGATATTTCTTTTTGAAAGTTCTGCTCATTGGCGTAGATATGCTCATCCATAAAGATAGAGAGCATTTTTTGCAGTTCTGTCGTTTTTGCTGAATAATGAAAGTCCATATCTTTTGAGTTTTCAGCGACAGCTTAACATATCCCCTATGCGGACACCCGCAGTACTGCGCTGATACGACTGTGCTTTTAATTTTATGAAAGAGATCGACAACATCAGAAAAGGTGAAGAATTGAATGTTGACCGGCTTGGGGAATATATCCGTAACCGTATGCCTACGCCCTTCAGCACCATTGAGCTGTTTCAGTTTACCGCAGGCAGTTCAAATCTGACATATCTGATTCGTCTTGGCGGACACGAATATGTGCTTCGCCGTCCGCCTTTCGGCAATACCGTAAAGACAGCACATGATATGAAGCGGGAATATGATGTGCTGACGCGGCTGGCGATGATCTATGATCCGGCTCCTGAGCCGGTGCTGTTTTGCGATGACGAGACGGTGATCGGTTCATCATTCTACCTGATGGAGAGAAAACGCGGGGTCACTATCCGGGGCGAGATCAGTGATGATGACCTCTCGCCTGATTCGGGACATACGGCTGCGCAGATCGACGGACTAAAACGCGCCAGGACGAAACTAAACGGTTCACCGGAATTTCGTCTGGCCGTTATCAAAGCATTTGTTGAAAATTTATCGCGTCTCCATGCGGTCAACTATGAGTTTGCAGGACTTGGCGGTCTGGGCAAACCCGAAGGCTATCCGAAACGCCAGGTCGAAGGATGGTCGCAGCGTTACATGGCGGCTAGGACGCACGACCTACCGCAGCTCGA
This sequence comes from Acidobacteriota bacterium, assembly GCA_019639215.1. Taxonomy (GTDB): domain Bacteria; phylum Acidobacteriota; class Blastocatellia; order Pyrinomonadales; family Pyrinomonadaceae; genus OLB17. Next base: position 16,225 of record JAHBSH010000004.1, on the reverse strand, counting down.
AGCCGTTATCAGATGGCTGAACGAGAATATTCCTGCCGAGACCGGAGCCGCACTTATACATAATGATTACAAGTTCGACAATGTGATGTTCTCGCCTATCGACCTGACCCGCATCGTCGGTGTGCTTGATTGGGAAATGGTCACGATCGGCGATCCGCTGATGGACTTGGGGACGACGCTCGGATACTGGATGTCGCCGGATGCGGGTGAAGAGATGCTGTCGATGCATTTTAATCCGCGTGTGCTGATGGAGAACATATCACGACGCGAATTGGCAGACCTATACGGAAAGGCGTCTGGCCGTGATGTTTCAGACATTTTGTTCTATTACGTTTTCGGCACCTTTAAAGTAGCCGTGATCGCACAACAGATATTTGCAAGATATGTGAAAGGCTCGACAAAGGACGAACGCTTTGCAAAATTCGACCGTTTTGTGGCGGCTCTTGGTTCTATCGCCCATCATGCTTTGGAGAAACAAACCATATGATCATTCATGAAAAAACAGCATTGCTCATTTATGCCGCATCCCTGACCCTGTTGTTTTCTGCGATCTGTTTGGGACAAGATGCTCATATCCGTATCAATCAGGCAGGATATCTCCCGGACGATGCGAAGACGGCAATTGCATTCGGCAACAATGCCATCGAAGGGACCTTCTCCGTCGTCGATGCCGCAACCGGAAAGGCCGTGATAAAAGAGAAGGAAGTGAACGCCGCCACGGTGGGATCATTTGGCGAAAATTTCAAGTACTATTTTCGGCTCGAATTCAGCGACCTGCGAACTCCGGGAAGGTATGTGGTAAAGCTCGACGCAACCGATGCGGTTTCGCGTGAATTCACCATCGGCAGCTATCCCGGATATCATGAAGACCTGCTTTTCTTTATGCGGCAGCAGCGGTGCGGGTTCAATCCGTTCCTCGATATGGCATGTCATCGAAACGACGGGCGCTCGTTCTATGGGCCGTTTCCTGATGAGACCTGGGTCGATGCAAGCGGCGGTTGGCACGATGCAGGCGACCAGCTCAAATATCTGATAACCGCCAGCAATGCTACCGCAAGGATGATGCTTGCCTATGAGCTTCAGAAAGGGAAGTTTGGCGACTTTACAGATGCCCTTGGCCGTGAAGGCAGGCCGAACGGCATTCCTGACATCTTGGACGAAGCGAAGTGGGGGCTTGATTGGATACACAAGCTGCATTTCCGCGCGGATGTTCTTATTCATCAGGTTGCCGATGACCGCGACCATCGTGGCTTCAAGATGCCGAACAACGATAATGCCGATTACGGATGGGGACAGAACAGCTATCGGCCTGCATATTTTGCCAATGGAAAGCCGCAGGGTTTGAGCCAATGGCAAAGCCGTTCGACCGGTGTTGCAAATATCGCCGGGCGTTCGGCCGCCGCAATGGCGATGGCATACCGCATCTGGAAAGACGACCTGAAGGATGTCGAGTTTGCTGAAAAATGCCTGCGTGCGGCAAAGACGCTGTATGCAATGGGCAAAAAGCAGGAAGGCTTTCAGCAGGGAAACTCTTTTGGTGCGCCGTATCGATATAACGAAGACACTTGGGCCGACGATATGGAATACGGAGCAGCCGAACTTTTTAAGGCGACAAAGGACAAAAGCTTTCTGAACGATGCTGTCCGCTATGCCAAGATCGCCGGTACGACCTCATGGATGGAATATCCTGACGATAACATGGGCGAACAGATGTCGCGGCATTATCAAATGTATCCGTTCACAAATGTCGGCCATTTTGCTTTGTATCCTCACGTTGACCAAAAGACAAAAGCCGAACTTGCCGGATATTATCGCAGCGGCATAGAAAAGATAGTCGAACGTGCGAAGACAAATACCTACGGCATCGGTGTGCCGTTTATTTGGTGCTCGAATAATCTGGTCGTTGCTTTTATCACACAGGTTCATTTATACGAACTGATGACCGGTGACAAGCAATTTCAAAAATATGCGATCGAACATCGCGACTGGCTTTTTGGGCGCAATCCGTGGGGAACGTCGATGTTCGAAGGCCTGCCCGAAGGCGGCGAATATCCTGAGGACACGCATCTGCCGACAACACAGCTGTTAAAGGTGCAGGTTCGCGGCGGTTTGGTCGATGGCCCGATAGCCGCGACAACTCACAAGGGCTTGATCGGCCTGCATCTGACACAGCAGGACGAATTTGCGATATTCCAGCCGCGTGACGTTCTTTATCATGATGATGTCGGCGATTACGCGACCAACGAACCGACAATGGACGGAACGGCAGACGCCATTCTTGTAATGGCTCTGTATAGTCAGAAACGCACGCCTAAGCGGGCAGTATCTGCCGTTGGTGATAAACGCTTTACCTATGTCCATGGCGGCATCACTCGCGGCGACACGGCATCCAAAAAGATAACGCTGGTCTTTACCGGCGATGAATATGCCGAAGGCGGAACCGTCATCGCAGATGCTCTTCAGAAACACGAAATAAAAGCTTCTTTCTTTCTTACCGGACGTTTTTATAGAACGCGGGCCAATCGCCAGATCATCGAACGTCTTGTTAAGGACGGCCATTATCTTGGCGCACATTCTGACGCCCATCTCCTTTACGCCGATTGGGAAAACCGCGATAAAACACTTGTCACAAGGCCAGAGTTTGAAAAGGATCTGAACGACAATCTGGTCGCGATGCGCCCGTTTGGCATCGACCGCCGTAAGGTGCCTTTCTTTATGCCGCCATACGAGTGGTACAACCAAGAGATAAGCGATTGGACAGAAGCGATGGGCTACAAGATCGTGAATTTCACGCCGGGGACAAGCTCTAACGCCGATTACACAACTCCTGAGGACAAGAACTATCGCACCAGCGAAGAGTTGATCTCGCGGATAAAAGAATACGAGGCGAAAGATCCGCACGGCCTGAACGGATTCATTCTGCTGACGCACATCGGCGCCGGCCCTAAACGCCCCGATCCGTTCCACAACCGCATCGACGAACTCATAACCTGGCTCAAGGAAAAAGGCTACGAACCCGTGCGGATAGACGAACTGTTGAAGTAAAAAAAGTGTTGGCGTAAAGAGATTTTCGGGCTATATTTCTGAACATGCAGCGATTACTGTTTCTTACTATCACAGTAATTCTTTTTTCCGGGCAATTGTTCGGTCAGGCTATTCCTGATGGCTGTCCCGAGATTTCGGTTACAGGCCCGGCAGGTGTTATTGCGCCAGGCGACCCGATATCGTTCACAGCTAGTATAAAAGGAACTGTTTCAAAAGACATTAAATATACATGGACAGTTTCGTCCGGAAACATCATTGAAGGACAGGGTACACAACGGATACTGGTTGAACTGCGCGAGGATTCGACAGGTTTGACGATTACTGCGACGGTTGAGGTTGAGGGTTTACCCGCATTCTGTCCGAATGCAGCGTCTGATTCGGCGATGTACTGTGTTCCTACTGAGCCTGTCCTGATCAGTGAATTTTCTGCCGAACTAAATTTCATTGATAGTGAACGCTTTTTGCTCGCTGCAGGGGAACAAAAGAACTACCCCACAAACCAGCTTTACATCATCGAGTATTTTCCTGCCGGAACATCACGGGCTGATATCGACGAAAAGATACGTCGTAACGGGGAGCTATTGGTCAACGAAGGCGGAATGGACAAGGCGTCAATTACTTTCGTCACTCAGATCTTAGAAGGGCATGAATACCTCACAAAGATCTATCGCATCCCGCCGGGAGCAGAGAATCCGCAGCCATAGATGCTACTTCTTTCTTCCTCTATCATCTCGATCCAGAGTTTCAGAAAAGATACGAATCGAATCTAAGGTAAAAAAGTAGGTAGAGGCCTTTGAAAAGCCGGGTCTCGGCTATGCCGTATTGCACTGCGGTCGGTGCTATGCCCGACCGTAAATTTCTCCATTATTTTACAGAGGCTGTGCCTCGAAAGGAGCGGAGGCGCAGCCTCAAATGAGATTTATCCAGGGTGACGGTCGGGCATAGCACCGACCGCGATGCGCGATAGCACAGCTCCGGCATGGTTTTTCAAAGGGGTCCTGATAATTCATCTGCCTTACAGGTAATTTCTAACCGTTCTAAAACAAGTTCTTCACGGCTTTCAGAGACGATCAGAGCATATTGCTTTCCTATGTCGCTTGACTATCTTGAAAGTTAGAATTATTATAAATGTAACTCATCGGCGAATCTATGCAATACTCGATGCCGCCGAGCCGGACAGATGAATACAGCAGTAATAGAAAATCTTGGATTAACAAAACAGCGAGAGGTTGTTCTGCGCGTTATCCGCGATGCGGAAGAGCACCTGACGGCAAATGAAGTATTTGCTGCTGCCAAGGGCCTGCTGCCCAGTATAAGTTTTGCAACGGTTTATAACAGCCTGCGTTTTCTCAAAGATGCAGGACACATTGCCGAGGTTCAGTTTGGCAATGGAGCCAGCCGTTTTGACCGCATGACCCATCGCCATGACCACGCGATCTGTACGGGTTGCGGCAAGCTGGTAGATATTGAAATGGAGCATCCGGCTGAGCTTATGAAAAAGGCAGCTCGTTTGTCCAAATTCAAACCCGAATCACTGGAATTCACACTTCGCGGCAAATGCATTGTCTGTGCCGCAAAAACATAAGTCAGGTTAATTAGAGCGTCGAGGTTTTTGGATACGCATTCATACATTACGATCAAACCTCTATGCTTGATTTTGTGAAAAAAAGCACAAGGAGAAAAATAAAACATGTCAACAGCAACTGCAACAGCATTGGAAACTGCGGTAACGATCGCAAAGGTCGGCAAGGCCGCACCGGATTTTGATCTGCCGTCAACCAAGAACATAGATACATTGGCAGAGAACGTAAAGCTCTCTGATTACAAGGGCAAATGGCTTATTCTGCTCTTTTATCCGTTGGATTTCACATTTGTTTGTCCGACAGAGCTGATCCATTTTTCAGATCGCCTGGAAGAGTTTGAAGGTGTCGGTGCCGAAGTGCTTGGCATTTCTACCGACTCTGTTCATTCGCACCGAGCATGGCTCAAAACACCGCAGGACAAGAACGGTATCGAAGGCGTGAAGTATCCGCTGGCTTCGGACGTAGGCGGAAAGCTTGCCAAGGCATACAACATTCTTGTCGAAGACGCGAACATCGCTCTTCGCGGCCTTTTTGTCATCAATCCTGAAGGTGTTCTGCAGTATTCGGTCGTTCACGATCTGAACATCGGACGCTCGGTCGATGAAACGCTTCGTGTTCTGCAGGGACTCCAGACCGGCGGCCTGTGTGCGGCTGACTGGACACCGGGACAAGAGAATCTGAAGGTATAGGCAATTTAACCGCCGATAGGCGCGGATGACGCGGATAGATCCAATGAAGAGTTATCTGCGTTATCCGCGATCATCAGCGGCAAAAAAACTGATCTGAGGTGCTAAAACAATGCCGATGAGAATTGGAGATGCGATACCGTCATTCGAAGGAGCCACGACATGGTTCAACGGATCGCTTGAAGATACGATAGAGGACACAAAAGGACAGCCGGTTCTGGTTCATTTTTGGGCTGTTTCCTGCGGTATATGCAAGGATAAGATGCCGCAGCTGAACGAGATCAAATCAAAGTACGGAGAGCTTGGCTTAAAGACCATCGCTATACACATGCCGCGTTACGAGGCCGACACCGACCTCGACACCGTAAATGAAGCGATGACGGCAAACGCAATCAAAGAACCAACTGCGGTCGATAGCCTGCACAAGCTGAAAGACGCTTTTCAGAACGAGCAGGGTTGGGTTCCGGTATATTTTCTTTTTGATGCGGAAGGGAAGCTGAAAACGCGTGCCGCCGGAGAGTTTGGCATCACCGTTCTGCAGACCGCTTTGGACAAGATGTTTCCGGCTGAAGTTAAAACCGCCGCCGTAGCGTAATTCTTTTAACGGATAATACAAAAAGGCATTCGTTCTGTTATCAGAGCGTATGCCTTTTTAATCCAGATTCAGCATTAGAAGACCCCAAAGTCCAAAATGTAGCAGATCGGGCGGATCTATTTTGGTTTCTAACAGTTAATAGTGGATCAGTTTTTAGTTGTCAGTTGAGAAAACTAATAACTGTAAACTGCAGGACTATTAACTGTTAGATCGGTTCAGGCTTTCGTCGGGGTGTTTCTAATACGTAATTCGAGTTTAACTTATTATGACGTTCTCTCACGCCATGTTTCAGGAGATGTGCCGTCGTCACGCCGCTGCATTGTTATCGCTCCGGGCGAAGGGCAAATGAGCGAACACAGATTACACCCGACGCATTCTTCTTCGATAACACGCGGATAGCGTTTGCCGTTCGATTCGACAAACTCAAAGCTCTGATGTGCTCCGTCCTCACAGGCAACGTAACACAGATTACACTGGACGCATTTTTCTTCGTTGACATTGGCGACGACCTTGTAGTTAAGGTCAAGATCACTCCAGTCAACTACACGCGGAACCGACAGGCCGATGATGTCATTAACCGATGCAAAACCTTTTTCGTCAAGGTAATTATTCAGCCCGTCGATCATGTCCTCAACGATGCGATAGCCGTAGTGCATCACGGCGGTGCAGACCTGAACGCTACCCGCGCCGAGAAGCATGAATTCGACCGCGTCACGCCATGTTGAGATGCCGCCGATGCCGCTTATCGGGACGTTGATGGTTTCATTACGGGCGATCTCCGCGACCATGTTCAGAGCGATGGGTTTGACCGCAGGGCCGCAGTAACCGCCATGTGCAGCTTTGCCGTTTACATTCGGGTACGGAACGAATGTGTCGATATCCACGCCCATGAGTGAATTGATAGTGTTGATTAGAGAGATGGCATTCGTGCCGCCGCGAAACGCCGCCATCGCCGGCGGGATGATGTCCGTCACGTTTGGCGTCAGTTTGACGATAACGGGAATTTCGGCGGCTTCCATCACCCATTCCGTCACCATACAGGTGTATTCGGGAACCTGTCCCATCGCCGAACCCATTCCGCGTTCGCTCATGCCGTGCGGACAGCCGAAATTCAGCTCAAGGCCGTCAGCACCTGTGTCCTGCGTTCGCTTTACGATGTCGTGCCACGCCTCGCGGTTCGATTCGACCATCAATGACACTATCACCGCATTATCGGGATATTTCTTTTTGCAGGCGTAGATCTCTTTCAGGTTTACCTCAACAGAACGGTCGCTGATAAGCTCGATGTTGTTCAGCCCTGCCAACCGCATCGCACCGTTATCTATCGAAGCCAGCCTTGATGAAACATTCACCGCCGGAGCACCTATCGTTTTCCAAACAGCTCCGCCCCAACCCGCATCAAAAGCACGCTCCACCATCGAACCCAAATTGGTCGGCGGAGCACTCGCCAGCCAAAACGGATTCGGCGACCTTATCCCTGCAAAATTTATACTCAGATCAGCCATAAGAAAATTTTAGCCGCAGATAAACGCGGATGACGCAGATCAGAAATTTATTTTTTGATTTCATCGGTTTTGAAAATGTCGGTTGAACTCGTCATTCCGAAACCTAAATATAAGGTTTTATCTGCGTCATCTGCGCAGATCAGCGGCCATATAGCAATTTCAGCCGGAAATAAACGCCGGTGACGGAGATATAACCAAGGCATATTTTCTACGTCCATGTAATCGCAAATATTTTCTATCTCCAGAAGGTATTTTTATCAAAATGTTCTGATCTGCGTCATCAGCGCAGATCAGCGGCTAATTTCTTCCTTGAATTACTAAATGCCTGCCTTTTAAATTCAGGCTTTGGCCCAAAATTTAGTAGCAATCCGACTTCGATTTCTGTGGCCCTTAGATAATTAAGCAGCTGAGCAATATGAGCGTGGTCAAAAGCTCTTGCAGCTTTGAGTTCCAGAATGATCAGATCATTAACCACGATGTCTGCATAAAAATCCCCAACCCTTTGTCCATGAAACCATACCGGAACGGCAACTTGCTGCTGCACGTCAAAGCCTTTTTCTCTTAATGCAATAGCCAAAGAATTCTCATAAACAGATTCAAGAAATCCATGGCCGAGTTCATTATACACCTCGTAAAAAGTCCCTATGATCTTTTCCGTTAACTCAGAATGTAAGAACTGTTCATTTGGCATATTCGTGAGTGCTTCATTGGCTTCCAAAGTCAAATGTTTTAAGAAGTTGTCCTGTAAATGTAGAATATAGCTTTCCTTGGCTTGTCAGCATAAGACTGCCTTGTTTAAGAAACTCTGTTTCTATTGGCTCTCCAATATTGATTTCTTTCTCAACTTTACCTGTATTGATGTCTATATAGCATAAAAATTTAGGGCTTCCTTTTTCGTATTCCCAACGAACACCGAGTATTTTGTCAAGTTCCTTAGAGTATTCAATTTCAAGGAAATGCCCGACAACTTTTGTTGCCCAAATGGTGTCAAAATTGGTAGTTGAAATTGCTGCTAGTGGATTACCCGAATAGGTACATACAATTTTATCCTTAGAAAAGGCTACATCGAGAATTGCAAAAGTTATCTTAGGCGAGTTCTTTATCGTTTTGCTTTGTGTTCTGTCTTTCAAGGAAAATGATGTAGCTTTTTCAAGCAGGTCTATATTGGCATTGGGATTTTCATAATAAAATTCGACCCCTCTTAACTTGTCGATCGTATTTCCTGTTTTTATATCAAGGATATGCGTTCCTTGTTTTTCCATGTTTATGAAAACTCGGTTATCAAGTTTATTAAGGATTTTTACAGAACCACATTTTTTTAAGTCTTTCCGTTGCCACAGTTGTTTTCCTGAATCTATGTCAAATGCAGTAACAGTATTGACTTTATAACCTCCGACTATTAAATATTTGCCGTCTTCTGAGATTGATAAACGATTATTGCCTGCATCAAAGTCTGTCGCAAATATCCTAATCAATCCGGCTGTTAGGTCCCACACCTGCACTTTTGTGTTGAATTCAGCAACAGCAAATCTGTTCCCGTTATTGGTTGCGGCAATTGTTCTTATCTTTTCGTATTGCTTTTTTATCGTCATAGCATTACCGCCAATCTGGTCGGGCTTCAGACAGTCTCCAGCTTTTTCTTCAATGCCTTCAGGAATGTCTTGTTATTCAGAATATCATTTTCAGTAGTTGCGGTGTCGCCGTTTTCCATTACCTTGCGGAGTTCGTTGTTGATCTGGGTTTGGTATGGTGCGGCGTTGGGCCGTTCGGCGCGGTTGCGGAAATAGCTGACAACATCCTCATCAAGATAGATAGATACCTTTACCTTTTTGGCGTTCTTCAATTTTTCTGCCCAGGGCGAGCGGCGTGCTTTATAGGTTCCCGGTTTCATCACCTCATCTTTGGTCAGGCCGCTTGCCAATTCCGCCTGATATTCTTCTTCGGTCACTATATAGTCCGGCAGTTTATCTGTTTTGCTCATTGTAATATTTCTCTTGTTTAGCGTTAGCCTTTCTCGCAGTTATGATCCGAATGATGTCGCTTCGCAAAGTATATCCGACAAAAAGAAGCCGCGTTTTTGAAATGCCAACAAGTTGATACCTTATCTCTTTCTCTGAATGAGAATCGTCGTAAAGTTCCACTGCGTTTTCGTCAAAGAATGCTTCTGCGGCCTCGTCAAACGATACGCCGTGTTTTCTATAGTTTGCTGCTGCTTTTCGCGGGTCCCATTCAAATTCCATCTTTATTATACCGACATATATGGATATATCAATATATTTCTAGTTCTTCATCATCTTCCAGTTCTTATAAAAGATGCCGTTAAAGCGTTCGAATATGAAGCGAATAAGGGTGACGGCGGCGTCCATGGCAAAGGGCAGATATGACGGGCGAATGATGTCCACAAAAAGAACGTATCGAGCGTCGTCAGCTTCGTTTACGGAGCGGTGTTCAAGCGTGTCGTCAAAGATGAAGAGCTTTTCGTCCTTCCATTTATGATGAACTGAGCCGACCTCGATAAACACATCGTCGCTGGTTATATCGTTCAGGCAATAAAGCACACGCAGCGTAGGGCGAAACGGCCCAAAATGGCGAGATGTAGATTCACGTTCCTTGAACATTGAAACGCCTACGGTTCGCACATATTTGAAATCGCCGTGAAACTCCGGAATGTTTACCGTCGTGTCATAATTCTTTCCGTACCATTTGAAAAAGAACATCGCCCTTTTCAGCCCTTCACAATGGTGATCCAGTGTTGCCGGTATCTCTTTGCTTTCGGCCAGGTCGATCAGGCCGCTTATCTCTTCCTGATAACTTTGCGGCAGGTCGTGGAGCTTATAAACGCCTTTGTTTATGTAGGGAAGCGAGAGCAGATCGAGCAGCGTGTTAAATGGCGATATCAGCCATGTCAGCAGGCCGTTGACGAAAAAATACTGTTTGAAAACCGCTACTGTCCGTGGTTTGTTACGCAGAACGTCATACAGGCCAAGCAACAGATAAGCCCCGATAAATATCGGCAAAAAATAAAAAGCCACAACCAAAACAGCTACGGCCAGAGTGCGTTTGATGATCTTTTTCATCGTGGTTTGCAATGGTTTGAATTGGTTACAGAATAGCAGAAATATAGGAAAAGTTCAGTAAAGGCCGGGAAGATCAACATGATCGCCCGCCAGAAGGTTATGTATGCCTGCGGCGGCTTTTTTCCCAAGCTGAGCCGCATCAACCGCGTCGGCTCCGCCGTTGACGCAGTCACCAGCCGCAAAAACATCAGGACGCGAGGTCATCATTTTTTCATCTACGACGACACGCCCGTATTCATCTGTGCTGACGCCGCATGTCTCGGTAAAGAATTCGGTCATCCTGCTTTGCCCGATGGCTTTGATCACCTGGTCGCAATCGATCTCAAAGATGTCACCGGAACCGTCGGTCTTGACGCATTTAAGAGAGTTGACGGAACCGTTGCCGATTATCTCTGCCGGAGCCGCTTGCCAGATGAATTCGACGCCGTCCAGACGAGCGATCTCCATCTCATAATCATATGCCGGAGCTTCTTTTTCCGTCCGGCGGTAAACGAGTGTTACCTTTTCTGCCCCAAGCCGTTTAGCCTGCGTAGCGGCGTCTATCGCGGTGTTTCCCGCACCGATAACGGCGACATTCTTTCCGACACTGATCGTGTTCCATTCTCTGGTTTTGATCTGTTCAATAAAAGCCAGAGCATCGCTGACGCCATTTAGCGATTCACCGGGAATATTCAAACGGTTCGTTTTACCAAGGCCTACGGCTATCAGCACAGCGTTGTGATCTTGCAAAAGCTTGCCAAAAACAATGCCTTCTTTTGCTTCGTCATGCTCGGCCCCGGGTTTTATTATCTCTGTATTTACGCTGATGTTGACGCCGAGATCTTCAACCAGTTTCACTTCTTCGAGCGATGTCTGTTGGCGTATCTTGTATTCCGCCATCGCATATGTATTCAGCCCGCCCGCCATTTCCTTGCGTTCATAGATCGTTACGTCATAGCCTAATTGAGCCAGATATGCCGCACCGGAAAGCCCCGCAGGGCCGGAACCGATAATGCCGACGGACAGGCCGTTAGGCTCGCCTCGTTTCAAAACGCTGATGTTGTTTTTGAAAACGTGATCGGTCGCATGACGCTGAAGCCTGCCTATCTCTATCGGACGCTGGAGCAGAGTTTTTTCAACGCAGGCACCTTCGCAAAGAACCTCGACCGGACACACCCGAGCGCACGTCGCCCCGATAGGATTTGCCTCAAATATGACGCGAGCAGAACCTTTCAGATTTTCGGTCGCGATCTTTCTGATAAAAGTGGGCACGTCGATATGCGTCGGACACGCCTGCATACACGGCGCGTCGTAGCAATAAAGGCAACGGTGAGCCTCCGCCGCCGCTTCGGCAAAGGTCATTGCCGGATTGATCTCGGCAAAGTTTTCCTCGATGGTCGCCGTATCCAGATGGTTGCGGTCTGTGCCTGACATCTTTTAATACTTAACGCACGTTAACAAACTCTTTACCGTTAAAACGATATTTTATGAATCTTTTAGTAACTTCACCCTGCACGAATTTCTCGCTTTCTATCACCACCGGAAAACGAAACTCCTTGCGTTTTTCGTCAAACTGGAACAGCTTTATCGGGCGTTCGGGCCGGTCAACAACAGAGAAGAAATCGAATTCAAAACCGACCGTATTGGTTAAGCCTTCTTTTGTTCTTATCACTTTTGCCTGTCTTTCAAGTTCGTTTCCATTTATGCTCATCGCTTTTATCGATTGCGTATTGAGCGATGTTGAAAGAATTGCATTCGAGATCAACAGGTATATCGGTCCTGACGCGGTTTTCAGCTCAAACATCTCAGATACAAAAGATCCGCCGGAATGATCATCTTCATCAGGAGCGATGACCCGAACCTTTCCATCCTTTCCTCTGTACTGATACACAACATAAAAATTATGCATCGTGCCGCCGTCCGAAGCGTCCCAGGAATATGTACGCAGGTTGCCGTCCTTTGATGTGATTATAAAAATTGCGTCGCTTGCCTTGGGTAATTTGTGGCTGAGAACGTCTTCGCGCTCACCGTATTTTTTTAGAGCCTTTATCATCGCTGCGTTTCCGGCGGCTAGTTTTTCTTCGTCATATTCACCGCCGTAACTTCCGTACTGATCTATTGTCAGATAGATGTTTGAAAGTTCGGTGTCTATTTCTTCCAACGACTGAGCACCCGCTGAAAGGGTCAGGAAAACTATAGGCAACACTAACAATATTAAATTCTTTGTCATAAAGGTGATCTTTGCCACTTCGTCATCAATCTTCGACGATCTCGCCATACGTTTCCGGCCTTCTGTCTCTATAGAACTGCCAGGTATTTCTTACCTCGCGGATCATGTTCATATCCAGTTCGGCGACGACGAGTTCGTCTTTGTCCCTTGATCCTTCTGCAATTATCTGTCCGCGCGGATCGCAGAAATAGCTTGTGCCGTAAAATTCACCGATGTTCCACGGAGCTTCGGTGCCGACACGGTTTATCGCCCCGACAAAATAACCGTTCGCCACGGCATGAGCCGGCTGTTCCAGCTTCCACAGATATTCGCTCAAGCCCGCGACCGTTGCCGAAGGATTGAACACGATCTCTGCACCGTTCAGGCCTAAAACTCTTGCACCTTCCGGAAAATGCCGGTCGTAGCAAATGTAAAGACCGACCTTTCCGACCGCCGTTTCAAAAACAGGATAGCCAAGATTGCCCGGCCTGAAATAGAATTTCTCCCAAAAGCCCGGATAGAGATGCGGGATGTGGCTCTTGCGGTATTTACCCAGATATTTACCGTCCGCATCGATGATCGCAGCCGTGTTGTAATAAAAACCGGTCTGTTCTTCTTCATAGACAGGAACGACCAGCACCATGCCGAACTGCCGGGCAACATCCTGCATCATCGTGACCGTCGGCCCGTCGGGCACTTTTTCGACCGCTTCGTACCAACGCGTGTCCTGTTCCGCCATAAAATACGGCGTTGTGAACATCTCCTGAAAACACAACACCTGAACGCCCTGCCGCGCGGCATCTTCGACAAATTTCATCTGATTGTCGATATTTGCCTTTTTTATTTCTTCTATCGGAGCATCTGTCGGGGCAACATTATGCGCCTGCAAAACGCCTGCTTTTATTATCCTGGACATCTAACAACCTCATTACAATGCGATTCTCAGTATTTTATCGTTCATACTTCTTAACCAGATTATAGCGTAATAAACCCTGAAAAGCCTTATCTTCACCGATGACGGTCTCTGTACACGGCACCACACGCTCCATATTTTTCTTGATTACCGTCGGTCAAAGATGCACAATAAAATTCTGAAACATTACTGTTATTGATCGCGGAAAGCGGTCTTGCCAAATTCGGCCTATGCCGAACCAGGCACCTTCCAATTGGCTTTCCGCCGAATATTGCTTGGGAGGGACTATGACTTATTTTGACACAATAATTGACACTATTTCCGAAAGGTACGAATTAGGGCAGGGAACGGTCACGAGACTGCTTTCTGAACTGCTTGGGTTGATATCAAACAAGAACTATGGCGGTTTTACCGGGTTTCTCGCCGCATTTCAGAACAACGGCCTTGGTGATGCCGTTGATTCGTGGGTCGGTGACGGCGACAACGCTGCCATAACCGAGGGCGAGGTGGAAAACGCTTTCGGAAACGACATTCTCACTTCACTTGCATCAAAAGTAGGTGTCGGCCGTGAAACGATACTTCCGGCTCTGGCCGGAATGATCCCGCTTGTCGTCAATAAACTGACGCCGGACGGTATTTTGCCGAGTGAGGAAAGCCTGGCGGCAACCGTTGCTAATTTTAACAGTGCGAGTGTTCCGACACCCGAACCGCCTTCGCGTCCGCATCAGGTGCGTGACCCCGAACCGCTCGAGCCTGCCGACGGTTCCAACAACCTTTTAACATGGCTCTTGCCGCTGATATTACTTGGCATTCTCATCGTGCTGGGCTATTGGTTCTGCGGCAAAAGTTCTGCTCCGGCGAATGTGAACACGGCTAATACAAATGCCAATCGCACCGCGGTCAACGCCAACGCTAATACCGCAGCACCTGTCATCGAATCAAGCTTTAAGCTGGAGGCAAAGGATGGGAAATATGTGGTCACAGGTGTCGTTCACGATCAAAAAACGTTTGACGACATCAAGGCAGCTCTTGACGCTCAGTTCGGTGCGGCAAATGTCGATCTTTCGGGCTTGAAGATAGACGCCAAGGCAAAACAATTTCCTGACGGTTGGTGGGCAAACTTCACAAAACTGCTTCCGAATCTGAAAGATTGGAAGACAGGTGTTCTCGCATTTGCAGGCAATGTCATCACCGAAGCAAACGGCCTGCCGTCGGCTGCGGTCGATCAGATCAAGTCGCTATTTGCCGGTTGGAAGCTGCCCGATGTTTTCGGCAATGCTCCTGACGTAGAGCGTGTCCTGTCAGAATTGTCTTTGCCCGACGGCTCGAAATTGCAGGCTTATCCTGGCGGTATCGAGGACGAATTGATCAAATTCATTGCGTCAGATGATTACAAGAACGGAACCAACGACAGCCTAAAGGATAAATGGTTCAATTTCGATGATCTCAATTTCGAGTTTGGGACAACGAATCTGACGCCTGCGTCGAAACGTCAGCTGGACAACATCGTAGCCATTCTGAAAGCTTTTCCTGATGCTAAAATCAAGGTCGGCGGATATACCGATAAGAAAGGCGACGACGCAGCCAACCTGAAACTTTCAGACGGAAGGGCAAAAGCCGTTCAGGCAGCTCTGCAAAAAGCAGGTGTTGGAGCACAAGTTCCGGAAGCCGAAGGTTACGGCGAACAGTTTGCTACCGTTGACGAGAACGCCGACGACAAGGAGCGTGAGAAGGATCGCAAAACAGCCGTCCGTCTTTTGAAATAACAGAACGCGGGCTTTTTTGTCCGCATGAACTGCCGGAAAGATTGGAGCCGCCTGCATAAAGCGGGCGGACAAATCTCTCTTGACGGCATATCTTAAACACGAAAGGGATGGCGGAGGATTGCACGGGGCATTCTCAAACATCCCTTATTGACCATCGATACAGGAAAGTACTATGGCAGAAACAGCAACAAAACAGATAGCTTTGGGGTATGAAGCTCCTGACTTTACATTGCCTGACACCGTTTCGGGCAAAGATCTTTCTCTACAGGAATTAAGAGGTGAGCATGCGACGGTCGTTATGTTCATTTGCAACCATTGTCCGTTCGTAAAACACGTAAACAAGGAACTTGTTCGCCTGGCGAATGATTATATTTCGAAGGGCGTGTCGTTCATCGCCATAAGCTCAAACGATGTTGAGAATTATCCTGATGATTCACCCGATAAGATGAAAGTGACGGCCGAAAATGAAGGTTATCCTTTTCCTTATCTCTATGACGAAACTCAGGAGATCGCCAAAGCATATTCGGCCGCCTGTACACCCGATCTCAGTATCTTTGATAAAGATCTTTTGTGTGTCTATCGGGGCCAGCTTGATGATTCACGTCCGGGCAACAGCATCCCGCCCAGCGGAAAGGACATTCGCGAAGCTCTCGATAATATACTCGCGGGTGAACCCGTAAGCTCCGATCAGCGTCCAAGCATCGGCTGCAATATCAAGTGGAAATAGCAGAGCCGCTGGGTGTAATCGCTAATGCTTCGGCAGAACGGCTGTCGGAGCATTATATTGTGAGTATCATTTCCGTGTCTTTACCGTCTTAAGTTCGGCTTCTATTTCCTCGATGGTTGGAAGATTTCCGCGCAGGTTTT
>JAHBSH010000039.1 GCA_019639215.1 Acidobacteriota bacterium | reverse complement strand
GCAGCAATGAGAAATAGTCTGGCCAAATTGAGAAAATCATCCCAACCTGAAACAACAGCGATAACCTCGGAAACAGCGGGACGTACATGCCCTGTCATCGCGTTTGCTACGGAGTTGGGCCTAAGAAACACACATTCGCCCTCACTGAGTTTTCCGGAAAGCTTAGGCTCCTCATCGAACATAGCCGTAAAACGGTATCCGTCGAAATTGCTCTTGGAAACATCATCGATATCAACACCGAATACGTCGGTCTCTGTTGCCGACCGGATCTCATCAACTAATATTTCGCAAAGTGCTGGGTTGGGTTCGATTACAGCAAAACCTTTGAATTCCACATTAGAACCGTTGAGATGATCGATCACGTCCTGCCGGGTAAAACCGATAGCCGCGGCCTCAACCAACACTGAATTTATCAGTGTTTCTAAAGATCTCTCCTTTTCGCCATCATCGCGAACAAAAATGCCGCTGCCGTGTTTGTGAAATACATCTCCGGCATCAGCGAGTTCTGAGTATGCCGCAGAGACCGTGTTCGAATGCACGCCGAACCTGCGGGCTATCTCGCGTGTACTAGGCAACTTTTGACCTGGCCGCAATTCGCCGCTGGCTATCGCCAAACGCACCTGCGTAACGATCTGTTCACGTACGGGAACGCCGTTATTTTTCGTCAGCCAGATCTTCATAAAGAATAAAGGCCGGGTCAACCAATAACCCGGCCAAAAAGATCGCTCAGAACAAATTTATTCAGAAGGTAGTTTTATTTCCCTTCCTGCTCCGAGAACCGAATTAGGCAGCAACCCGTTGAACTTTGCCACTTCCGTCGGGTCAGCACCATGACGAGCGGCCAATTTTGCTACGGTGTCGCCTGCCTGTGCCTTCACAACCTTTACGTTGCTCGCCGCAGGAGCCGGACCGCCTGATGACGGCCGGGCATAACTGGTAGCTTGCACCCGGTTATTATTGGCCGGAAGGACGGGCACCATTACTTTTCCACGCGGTGTTTTCATCCCAGGATTTGCAGCCATTAGATCGGCAATGCTTACGCCGGTGCGGTTAGATATCGTCTGCCACGTTTCGCCGCGAACTGTATTCGCAAGGTTCGTGTTATTGACCTTTGAAGCAGGCATTCTGCGGAAAACGGCCATCACATTATCAACCTTTCCGGCAGGCACGTTTACGATATACGGCTCCGGCGGGGTCATATTCGAACGCAGATGCGGGTTCAGGTAGCGAATGTATTGAACCGTCGTGTCCGATGCCTGAGCAATAAGGCTCAGGTTGGTTGACGGAGGAACGCGGATGCGGTCATATCTCAGCGGCGGAGCAGGCCGAACATGGCCAAAGCCGTACTGATGCGGGTTGTTCGCGATCAAGATAGTAGCAAGAATGTTTGGAACATAATTGCGGGTTTCTCGCGGCAGATAAGGGTATGCCGCCCAGAAATTTGCCGAACCGGCACGACGGATCGCCCTATCAACGTTGCCCTCACCGCAGTTATAACCTGCCATAGCCAGTTCCCAATTGCCGCCGTAGCGGTTGGCAAGGAATTTCAGGTAACGGGCAGAGGCTCTTGTGGCCTCATCAAAACTGTTGCGCTCATCAACATGAGCCGTTCTACGCAGGCCGTATCTTGCACCGGTTCCTGGAATGAACTGCCACAAGCCGGAAGCCGCCATATGCGACATTGCAACCGGTTTCCAAGCACTTTCAACCTGACCAAGCCAAGCAACATTCTCAGGCACACCTTCTTCGCGGAAAATGCGGCGAGCCATGCTCATGAACATACCAGACCGGTAAAGACCGACCTCCATGGTCTTTCTCCCGCGTCCCCGATAATAATTGATGTACTGCTGTATCATCGGATGGACCTGAAATGAAAAACCAAGCGATCTGTTAGATACGGCTGTCTGAATATATTGATACTGCTCCTGTGCGACCGGATTGCTTTCAATATCAAGTTCTTCAGGGGTCAGTTCAAGTCTGGAGAGATCATCAAGCGGCGATGGTTCGAATTCCTGTGAATTGAACCCGACCAGATCATCTGCAGAAACCGTTGCCACATCTTTGTCGCCTATCGCAGCAGTTATTGCCTTATTGCCGTTCGGAGCCGAGAGCGTTTTACGGACGATCTGGACAACCTCGTCAGCAAGTTGATAGTCGACCTCGTTCCAGTTCCAACCGCAGGTCGCCGATAGAGGACGCAATAACGGAAGATTCTGATTTGAGGGAAATTCCAGCCGGTATGTCGTTTCTAAAAGCTGCGAATAACAGGCTTGAAGTTTTTGGTCGGACTGAATATTAAAAGGTGATACGAGGAATGTCTCAACAGCCTTATCAAATTTCTCTGCAGATTCAGACCGTTTATTTGCCTTTAATGCAATAAGGCCTTCGCGAAAATGCTTTCCCGAATCGGCAAGTATCTTATTAATAGCATCTTGGGTCGATATTACTTGCTGGGTCTGAGCACTAACGCTCATGAATGCCCCAAAAACAAGCAAATATCCGATATATCTATGAATTTTCATTAAAACCTTGATAAAGTCCGGCCTTCATAAAATGAGGCCAAAATTATTATAAAATACACAAAATTCAGTATATGCCGAGTAATTAAACGCGGAATACAATGAAAAGTTCCAATAATGCACCGCTCGCCGCAAAGCGAGTCCCAACCAAAATTATCACATCGGGCCATCGCGGTCAATCTTTAGACTACCCCATACGAAGCCCAAAGGCCTTATGAATATTGGCCTTCACCGCTTTTAGCCGTCACTTTGCAGAAGCTGTTACAGCCTTCCGCTTAGACTTTCTCAAAGCAGTTTCGAAGACCTCGATCACATTTTCCACGAAGACAAATTTCAGGTCTCGCAGAGCTTCGGGCGGCATATCCTCAAGATCGCGGCGGTTCGGCTCCGGCAATATCACCGTTTTAATTTTTGCCCTCCGCGCCGCAAGCAGTTTTTCTTTGACTCCGCCTATCGGCAGCACGTTGCCCCTTAATGTGATCTCGCCGGTCATCGCCACATCCTTTCTTACTGGCCGTTGGGCAAGAACTGACACAAGAGCGGTCGCCATTGTGATGCCCGCACTTGGACCATCCTTTGGTATCGCACCTTCGGGTAAATGGATGTGAATATCAAAATTCTCGAATAATTCCGGGTCTATCCCCAGATCATTTGCACGAGCTTTGGCATAAGAGAAAGCGGCCTGCGCAGACTCCTGCATCACTTCGCCAAGTTGACCCGTTAAAACAAGCCGGCCTTTGCCTTTGGTCTTTATCGCCTCGATGAACAGGATGTCACCGCCGACAGCCGTCCATGCAAGTCCGGTCACGGTGCCTATCTGATCTGTTTTCAGGGCTTCCTCAATAAAGATCTTCGGAGTACGCAGAAACGTCTTGAGGTTTTCCGCTGAAACCTTTACAGGTTTGAAACGTTTACCCTGTTCGGCCTTTTTGCGTGCTACCTTTCGGCACATCTTTCCGATCTCGCGCTCCAGTTGCCGAAGACCTGCTTCTGATGTGTATTCAGTAATGGTCTTTGCCAAAGCTCTGCGGTCAAATCTAACATCCGCCTTCGCCAAGCCGTTCTCTTCGATCTGTTTTGGAATAAGATGCCTTTTTGCGATCTCAAGCTTTTCTTCCTCTGTGTAGCCGGAAAGCCTGATTATCTCCATACGGTCACGCAATGCCGGCTGGATCGTATCCAGAACATTGGCCGTCGTCATGAACATTACGTTCGAAAGATCGAAGGTAATGTTCAGATAATTGTCACGAAAGGTGGAATTTTGCTCAGGGTCAAGCACCTCAAGCAGAGCACTCGACGGGTCACCGCGAAAATCTGCACCGACCTTGTCGATCTCATCCAGTATCATCAGAGGATTGTTAGTTCCCGCTTGCTGAATGCCCTGAATGATACGTCCGGGCATAGCTCCGACGTATGTTCGGCGATGTCCGCGTATCTCCGCCTCGTCGTGCAAACCGCCAAGACTGAGCCGGACAAATTTTCGCCCAAGAGCTCGTGCAATCGAGCGTCCAAGCGACGTTTTACCAACTCCTGGCGGCCCTACAAGACACAAGATCGAGCCTTTGGGTTTAGGCGTCAGCTTTCTGACCGCAAGAGCTTCGATTATCCGCTCCTTTACCCTTTCGAGGCCGTAATGGTCTTCATCAAGTATTATTTGTGCCTTTTTTAGATCAAGATTGTCTTTGGACTGTTTTGACCAAGGAAGATCGACCATGACGTCCAGCCAGTTGCGAAGCGTGGCCGTCTCCGCCGTGTCAGGGTGCATCCTTTCCAGCTTTTTCAGCTGACGCAACGCCTCTTCTTCAGCATTCTTCGGCATCTCTGCCTTTAGCACTTTTTCGCGGTATTGTTCGATCTCTTCGTAGAGTTCATTTCCCTCGCCAAGTTCCGCCTGTATTGCCTTTAGCTGCTGGCGGAGGAAATATTCACGCTGCGAGC
The DNA here is from genome assembly GCA_019639215.1 of Acidobacteriota bacterium. GTDB lineage: Bacteria > Acidobacteriota > Blastocatellia > Pyrinomonadales > Pyrinomonadaceae > OLB17. The sequence continues at coordinate 22,967 of JAHBSH010000039.1, read as the reverse complement.
GGTCGATATCGGCCCTAGCCTGTGTGTTTATCTCCTGCTGGACCGTTAGAACCTCAAGCTCCTTGCTCAAAAGTTCATTGACGCGACGTAGCCTGGCAACGGGCTCGGCAATGTCAAGAATGCTCTGGGCATCCTCGACCTTGAGCTCCAGATTTGATGCAGATAGGTCTGCGAGACGTCCTGCGTCATCAAGATTGGCGATGATCGCCAGCACCTCAGGAGAAATGTTCTTGCCAAGGCTGGCCGCTCTCTCCATTGATCCGCGAACGTTGCGCACAAGTGCCTCGACCTCAAGCGAATTTTCAGGGGCAAGTGGTTCTGAGACCGGAGTTATTACCGCCCGGACGTGATCTCCGGATGAATCAACGGACTCGACCATAGTTCGAGAGAGGCCCTGAATCAGAACCCGGATGCGGCCATCAGGCAGTTTTAACATCCGCATTATGATAGCGACCGTACCGGTCTGATATAGATCTTCCTGACCGGGATCATCCATGTTGACGTCCTTTTGAGAGACTAGAACGATCATTCGGTTGTCCTTAAGTGCTTCTTCAACCGCCTTTATTGACTTATCTCGAGACACAAATAGCGGAACGATCATGAATGGGTAAATAACAATGTCCCGCAGCGGCAGTGCCGGCAATTCCGACGGTATCTGCATCATCGGTTCCATCGCCTCGCCTTCACCCAGCGAGATCGAGAAATCTTCCGTTTCGACCATATATGTAAATGTTACGGTTTAGAGGGGAAAAGGGCAATTGCCGCGCCCCAACACACCGTCGTTGAAAACGTGTTGGTTTAACAGAATGCCCTTAAAACTTTAAATAGGTCCTGGCTTTATCTTTTTTTCTTCTTTTTGATTGCGGAGGTCTCGCGCGAGCGAACAAGGTCTTTTAGCTCAGCCATGAATTCTGATACATCCTCGAACTCAAGATAAACAGATGCGAATCTTACATACGCAACCTTGTCCAGGGACTTCAGGCTTCTCATTATGAATCTGCCTACATCGGCCGTAGGAAGTTCGCGATCAGGCGAATCCTGCACAATACGTTCAGCCCCGTCCACGATCTTTTCGAGTTGAGCGGTAGAAATGGGACGCTTTTCACAGGCCCTGAGCAACCCTGCCAATATCTTATTCCGGTCAAAAGCTTGCCTCCGGCCGTCTTTCTTGACGACCATGTAGGGAATCTCATCGATCCGCTCGTATGACGTAAATCTTCGACCGCACTCAAGGCATTCTCGCCGTCGGCGAATAGCATCTCCGTCCTTGGTCTCACGGGAGTCAACGACCTTGTCTTCTATATGTCCGCAAAAAGGGCAACGCATCGTTAATTGGTATGTTCTTCTGTTAAAAGATCGCCGTTATTTGGCGCATCGGATTCTATTTCCTCGACAGCATGTTCACTGGAAAGCAAATTCCTGAACCGTTCAATACTTATATCACCGCGGACGAAATAATATAAACCGAAAACAAGAGCAGGAGCGAAATATACCAAATGCATCGCAATAGACACTGCGGCTGCATCCTCGGTTCTTATATCCGGGCGCAGGAACAACAGACTTGCTGCCGTCGCAGTGTGAAATGCTCCTGCGGCTCCGCCTGGCGTTGGCACAACCGAGCTGACCACAGCAAATCCCATAATGAAAAGCGAGTCGCTGAAACTGAACGGGAGATCAAATGCGAGCAGGACAAACCAGGTCGGCAACGATATGGCAAACCAGAGTGCCATTGTCCAGAAAGATACCAAGACGGTTTCACGCCAATCTCGAAGTATCTCAAGAGCCGAGGCAAGCTGTTTCAAAAGGCTCAGAATTATACGTCGGAGCCTATCTGGGATGAACTTACGGTCTGTCATCCGCATTGTAAAAGAAATTATCGGTTCTGATTTGTACTGATAAAACACCAACGCCGCAAAGCCCAAGACGACACCTACAAGCAAGCCGTAACCCGCAAGAGAAACATATGCAAAGTCCTCTTCTCGGCCTGCCGGAGGTGTGAACCAAAGCAAATTTACGGCAAAAAGGACAACCAGTGCTGCCAGGTCGAATATGCGTTCCAGACCAAGAGTGACAAGTGCCGCAGACGGCCTGACACGCTTGTCACGCATCGGCAGCCACATCGGCCTGATGATCTCTCCTGCCCGGCCGATCAGAAAGATCGCGGCAAATCCTACTGTTGTTGTGGCAAAAAGTTCTTTCAGACTTGCCGGCGTTATCGGCCGAAGCAGAACCTGCCAACGAACCGCTCGTAGAAAATAGCCGACACAAATTATCAGGACAGAAATAGTAAGGTAAAAGGCGTCCGCGCGCCGAAAACTGCTCCTGACCTCCTGCCAATCAAGATCCTTGCCGAAATACCAGAGTATCAGCAGAGCTATTAAGGAGAGGACGATAAATTTTATGTACTTTGACAAATCTGCACCAGCCCGAGACGCTAATTTCAGAGAAAAAGATAATTTACCTGAATCGTACATTGGAATCCATTCAGGAAAACATCAAAAAGACGGTATTTTCCATTATTGAAACGTAAAGTTCAAATGTAGGTCGGCGTTGGTCTGGTTTCCGGTTGTCATACAGACGTCAATGTGCGATAAATCTTTTGCCAGTTCGCATTGTCTTTTTAGTGGGAACTTATTTTAATACGGGTTCGTATGATTCAATTGACACGGGAAAGAAGCTAGCTGTTTTCCCGGCTGATATCAGAAGACCTGAACTGAGAGGAAAAGTTTGGAAGCTGTCAGATCGATCGCTGAATTGGATGGAGCAGAGCTTGTACGCAAGGCGCGTTCGGGCGATGGCGTGGCTTGGGAAAAAATAGTCACATCCTATTCACGAAAGATATTTAATCTGGCATACCGCTTTACCTCCAACCCGGAAGCGGCAGAAGACCTGACGCAGGAAGTTTTTATCCGGATATACCGGACATTGGATCAGTACGATGCTAAGCAGGGCGACCTTTCAAATTGGCTAATGAGACTTGCCCGAAATTTGATAATTGATGATTATCGCCATCGTCAGCGTAACCCGCAGAATTCGATGGCGGATGCAGTTGATGATCACCAGTATCATCTGCGGGCAGTAGGCACTTCGGCTCAAAAGGAGATCGAAAGGCGCGAATTGGCAGCACAGGTTCAGCAAGGTATAGACAAGTTACCGCCTGACCTGAAAACGTGTGTCATCCTCAGAGACATCGAGGAGATGACTTATCAGGAAATAGTTGACGTGCTGGACATCCCCGAGGGCACGGTCAAGTCAAGGATCAACCGAGGGAGGATCGAACTCGCAAAGATACTGCGAAGAATGAGGGTTGTGACAGTGTGAGTGACGGAAGGAAGGGCAAAATAACGTTGGCGTATCGTCCTTATTGGGGATATACATCAAATAGTTAAGGTAAGTAAAATGGAAAACGGGAATGAAAATCTGATCAGCTGCGAAGCTTTCGAGAATGATCTTTCAGATTATCTGGAAGGCTCCCTTGATCGGGCGATCCACGTTGCGGTTGCGGCTCATGCTTTGAGCTGTCCGCTGTGCCACGCTCTTCTGAATGAAGTAAAACAATCAATGGCAGTGTGCCACCAAATGTCCGAGATCGACCCTCAACTGACACGGCTTGAAGCAAGGATACTTGCCAATACTGTCCCGGATGCGGGTTTGAGTTGTGAGGAATTTGAAGGTTATCTGACCGATTACCTTGATGGCTTTCTTCCGGCAACGGTATTTCATCGCTGGGAACGTCATGCCGTACTTTGTGAAGAGTGTACGGATCTGCCCGGCTCTGTTGTCCGGTCATTGGCAACTCTTGTTTCATTTAAACTGGATGAGCTGCCCGTTCCTGCCGGTATGGTCGAACGCATCCTCCAGGAAACTATCGGAACCGAACAGGCCGCCGCTGCCAAAGCTCCGTGGTCGGCTCAGGTTGCCGAATGGTTCCGAGGTCTAAGAATTCCTATCACGGTTCCACAGCTTGCTCCTGTGGCCCTGATGCTGATGTTCGCTTTTCTTTTTATCAGCCAGTCGGTATCGGCTGACGGTTCGCTCAAGGACGTTTACTCCAAGAGCTTTCAGATAGCTGAACAAACTTATCGGCAAAGCGCCGACGCATTTCGTGGAGCAGGCGGAGAGAGCAGATGATGAATTGCGCTTACCATAGCCAGAACGTCGCGGTCGTGCAGTGCAACGGCTGTGGAAAGCCGCTCTGTCCCGGCTGTGACCACCGTATAAAAGGATTTCCATATTGTCAGGACTGCATAGTTCAGGGCATTGATCTGCTTAGACAACAGAGTCAATCCGATTATGTACCGTTCGTAAAAAGACGGACGTCGCCTGTTTTGGCCGCTCTTCTCTCAATGGTACTGCCTGGCTTGGGAGCCGCTTATAACGGTCAAACTATCAAGGCCCTTGTCTATTTCGCGGTCTTTGTCGGCCTTTTCCAGATGGCGGTATTGACCGGCGGCACACCGCTCTTTGTTCTGGCCTTTATCGGGATGTGGTTCTTTGCACTTTTAGATGCGTGGAGAACAGCCCAGATGATACGCTCCGGCCTTACACCTGATATTGCAGAAGACATATTTGTAAAAAGGTTTTCAGGAAATCCAAAGCTTTGGGGTGTCGTGCTGACAATTCTCGGCGGAGCATTTCTGCTTCAGGGAATCTTTCCGATACGCGGGCTGATGCGTGGATTGGTTCCAGCTTTATTGATCGGTCTGGGCATTTATATTCTTAGGGATTACATCTTCAAACCAAAAGATATTCACTCGAACGTGCCTGATTTTGACAGTGTCAGGCCCGCTCCGTTGTTTGTTACGGCTAAGGATGACCGTAAATACACGGGCGATCTTTACGCAACCGGAAGGGATGAACATTCCGGTCGTGAGTATGGAAACTGGGGGCAAAGGTAGATTTTGCCGTTGAATAACGCTACAATAGCATGTGATGTGGGAGCCGTAAGGCAGCAGGTTTATTTATAGGAGTTTTAGCTATGCCGCTTTGGGTCAAAGCCACCGGAAAATGGGGAAGCATTCTGGTCATCGTCGCATTGGTGATAACGCTTCTGAAACAGCTCATTGCTTTTATTGGATTTGTAACAGGAGCAATAAAGCTTCTTATCATTCTGGTTTTCGTTCTGGTCATTGTCGGTGTCGGCTTTTTGGCTCTGAAGGCGTGGAACGACAGAAAGCGTTTTGAGAGTTAATCGAATATTTCCCCCTCGTTCTCTCATATGATCATTGGATCGGTATTGCGGAAACCCGCTTGCCTTTTCAATGATATGTGTTTATCATTCTTAAATACTCTAAATTCTTTGCTTGAATGTTTTATATGTTTTCCGCATTCAAGTTCCATTTAGCAGGTTGCGGTTTATATAAGGTTTCGCGTTAGTCGCTCGCGGCTATTCTTGCGTGATTCCACGAGACGGGACGATGGATTCCCGCTCTCGAGATCAACAAAAGGAGCTCGAAAGCATAATGCAGAAAAACGCAAAGTATTTTACTTTTCATTTTTCATACACAAGGGGTTCAAAGATACATATCCGAAAAGTACGGGTCTCAAAGGGGCTTGTGCAGAACGGACTTCTTGGCGTTGCTATCATATTTGGATTATCAGCCCTGAGCATCGGCGCGTTCGGCATTCTGAACAGTGCTCCTGATGTTTCAGAATCACTCACGTCCTCGGTCTCAAAGGATCAATCGGTTCAATCCTCGATCACCGGACCGGTTGCACTCAATTATTCCCGGCCGGATGCATCAAGTAGAATGTCTTTTAATTCCGGTGGACCGGCACTCTCTGAGGACGGTACAGAAGACGCGGAAATTGAAAATCAGCTGCGTGTCATTGAGACAACATCTTCTCCTGCTTCCCTTCCTCAAATCTGGGCTCATATAGGAAAAATAAATAATGAATTCGGTTTTCGTCGAAATCCGTTTGGCGGGCGCACGTATGAATTTCACGCCGGCATGGATATAGATGGCGAACGAGGAGACGTTATCGTCGCTCCGGCAAGCGGGACGATCACAAAATCAGGCTGGCAGGGCGGCTATGGCAACATGATCGAAATAGATCATGGCAACGGCCTGACAACACGGTACGGCCATATGTCAAAAGTTGAGAGCGCTGTTGGGGACATGGTCACACGAGGGCAGCTGATCGGTTACGTTGGTTCGACCGGACGTTCGACCGGTCCGCATCTGCATTACGAACTTCGGTTAAATGATCGCCCGATAAATCCGCGGAGATTTTTGCCGCCGGAACCGACCGTCATACCGGCAAAATAGAACTAACCATTTTTTAGCCTTTAGGACGAGCTGCCAAATAGCTCGTCCTTTTAATTTTCTCAGTGTACTGACTACGAGTTTATTACGTGTTGGAGTAAAATTCTTTGTGGCCATATTCAATATCATATTTACAGAGGAATAAAGAAAATGAATAGAATGACAAGCTCATTTACCTCTTTCATTTTGATCTTCGCGATCCTTGTCTCGGTTGCCGCTCCAGGTTTTGCCCGTTGGGACGAGGGAATGTTCATGCCTGACCGCATAGCATCTCTCGACCTGAAAAAGAAAGGTCTAAAGATAAAGCCCGAAGAGATCTACAACCCGAAAGGCGGCGGTTTAACAGATGCCGTTATTCGCCTGAGCATTGGTTGCTCTGCCGAGTTCGTCTCACCTGAAGGATTGATACTTACAAATCATCACTGTGCATTTGACGCACTTGTATCGGCATCAACGCCCGAAAACGATCTGGTTGAACACGGTTTCAAAGCTGATAACCGCGCGGGCGAAATATCCGCCAAAAATTACTCGATATATATAACCGAACGTGTTGAGAATGTGACCGCAAAGATCCTACAAGGAACTGATGGGCTTTCCGGTGAAGCACTTTCTGCAGCGATCGAAAAGAACACAGATGACCTCCAAAAAGCTGAGCAGGAAAAAGCTCCTAAGGGTTCAATTATTCGCATTCAGAGCATGAACAACGGTTTTTTCCACTACCTGTTTCAGACAAAACAGATACAGGACATCCGCGTTGTCTATGCCCCGCCAAGAAACATCGGTGTTTTTGGCGGCGACCCCGATAATTTTGAATGGACGCGTCACACGGGCGACTTCACGTTTCTGCGGGCTTATACCGCTCCTGACGGAACCTCGGCCCCGTATTCATCAAACAATGTTCCGTATAAGGCAAAGAAATTCCTGACGATCAACGCCGACGGTGTAAAGGACGGCGATTTCGTATTTGTTCTCGGCTATCCGGGAGCGACAACTCGTTATCGCGAATCTCAGTCAATAGAGTATGCCCGCGACGCGAACTTCCCTTTTCTTGCTTCATGGCTCGATGCCCGCAGCAGGTCTCTTCGTGAGATAGGAGAAACGGACGAGGAAAAACGTATCGTCTATCAATCGCAAATAGCCAATTTTGACAACGCTTTCAAGGTCTTTGACGGCGGCCGATGGCGACTTCGCCGTTCGGGTGTTGTTGAGCAGAAGCGTAACGAAGAAGAAAGGTTTGCCAAATGGGTAGCTGCCGATCCAAAACGGCAGGCGAAATACGGCACCGTGCTTTCCGAACTGGCAGAAGCATCGGCGGAGTCGAACAGATACGCAAAGCGCGACATCCTTGTTCGCAGAATGGCGGATGCCACGATGCCGATGTTACGTGCGATCTTTCAGGCCGTTGCAGAAGGCAAGATGCTGCCGGACAACGAACGTCAGGCCAAGGCTGAAGAGATCAAGAAGGCACTGGAAGGACGCGAAACTGCATACGAACGCGATATGCTGAAATTTTTCCTCAAGTCTTTTGATGAACTGCCCGCAGATCAGAAATTTGACGGAGCCGAGAACCTTTTCAAGGCTTTCAGCGGAAAAGAACGCCGTGAGGCAGAAGCCGCATTTGCAGAAAATATAGCTGACGGCAAATATTGGAACGCTGAGACGGTCGCGGCTCTTTACGGCCCGCAGACAATGGATTTCAGACCGGAACGTGACAACGTCAAAGCCTTTGCCGCTGCTTTAAAAAGAGAACGCGACGCGGCAAATGCCAGAGCTGAGGCGTTTGGCTCAAAAATAGACCGTCTAAGACTGCTATATCAGCAAGGCATGGCTGAAATGAAAGGCGTCACGCCTTATCCCGATGCTAATTCCACGCTTCGCTTTTCATACGGCAACGTCAAAGGCTACAGCCCGCGTGAATCCGAATTTCGCACACCACTGACAACGTTGAAAGGCATGGCTGAGAAAGACACTGGCGTGAATCCATGGGATATGCCGCAGAAAATAAAAGATCTGCAGGCCACAAAGGATTTTGGCAGATGGGGAACGGGCGACAGCGTTATCGTTAATTTCCTCTCGACCAACGACATCATCGGCGGAAACTCCGGCAGCCCGATACTCGATGCAAAAGGCCAACAGGTTGGCATCTGTTTTGACGGCAACTACGAAGGGCTAGGCAATGATTTCTACTACGATCCGAACATGAACCGAACGATCTCTGTCGATATTCGCTTCGTGTTGTTCGTCACGGAAAAAGTGGCCGGAGCCGGCTGGATACTCGACGAAATGAATATCGTCGGCGGAAACAAGACAAGAAAGTAGTTTGAAACCTTGTTTGCACAACGACCCTGCTTGAGAGCTAGAACTCCAGGCAGGGTCGTTACTTTTTAAACCAATAGATATTTCTAATAATTCAGCTTCATTGAGTTCATGTGCCTCAACAGCACACGTTGGCGGCGAACGACACGGCGGCGGTTCTTTTGCGGATTGAACACGTTGAGCGGGCTTGGAATCATCGCAGCGAGAAAGGCTGCTTCTTCACGTGTCAGGTTCGATGCCGATTTTTTGAAATGAACACGCGCCGCGGCCTCTGCTCCGTAAACGCCGTCACCCCATTCGATAACATTCAGGTATATTTCCAGAATGCGTTTCTTTGACAGTTCGCGTTCAAGAAAATATGTGTAAACCGCCTCTCTTCCCTTTCGCAAAAAGTTGCGATCTTCTGAAAGATACAGGTTTTTAGCAAGCTGCTGGGTCACGGTCGAGGCTCCGCGTTTGAAACTCGGCATCGGCGGAATCCAGTCAGCCTCGCTCGGCATACAGTCCTTTTTCGCAACATTTCCGGCCTTTACCTCAGCATCACATTCATCTATTGCTTCTTTCTTTCCTTCTGCTACCGCTTCGTCCCACGCCTTTTGTATAGCGTCCCAATCAAATCCGTTGTGCTCAAAGAACCGCGAATCCTCACCAGCCAGCACCGCCCGTTGAAGATTAGGAGAGATCTGCTCTATCGGCGTCCAGATCATGTATTTCTTAGGCTCTTTTTCTTCTGCACGAGCCTCTGACAGCCGATATTCGATCATTGATGTCGTAACGGGATTTTCGCTCCGCAGGCTTGAGATGCTCGGAAATGTCAGCACTTCATATAGCAGCCACACAGCTACAGCCCCGATCAAGATGAAAAAAAGCAGTTTTGTCCAATACCACATAAGCCAGGGTGAAGATCGATCTATGCCGCAAAAGTATTTGATGCCAGATACCCTTTACGGAGTCGTATCATTTATTTTAGCATTCATTTACGGTTTTCCATTTTGCTTTCTTCAAATTATCCTTACAATACTGCCTATGGCTCAATACAAAAATGTCGTTGCTGTTATCTTAGGGGGCGGAGCAGGTTCGCGCCTTTTTCCGCTTACACTCGAGCGTTCGAAACCGGCAGTGCCGCTCGCGGGAAAATACCGCCTCATAGACGTTCCTGTTTCCAACTGCATAAATTCAGACATTACGCAGATATTCGTATTGACCCAGTATAATTCGGCATCGCTGAATCGGCACATATCACAGACATATCGCTTTTCGACATTCTCATCGGGATTTGTTGAGATATTGGCAGCAGAACAGCGTCAAGACAGTCCTGAGTGGTTTCAGGGAACAGCTGACGCCGTAAGAAAGATAATGCCTCACTTACGAGAATGGCGTGTAAAGAGTCTTGTCATACTTTCCGGTGATCATCTTTACAGAATGGATTACCGCGAATTCCTGAAAAAGCATCATGAGACCAACGCGGACCTCACCGTATCGGTGATCCCGGCTACGCCAACCGATGCGGAAGGCTTCGGCCTGCTCAAAACTGATGACAGCGGACGAATTGTACAGTTTCGCGAAAAGCCCAAAGGCGAAGCATTAGAGGAAATGAGGGTCGATACAACGCGTTTTGGCCTTGACGCAGACAGCGCCGGAAAAAGACCTTTCCTCGCTTCGATGGGCATTTATGTATTCAATTATGAGAAGCTCGTAGAGCTTCTCAACCGGAACGAATCAGCGGTCGATTTTGGCGGCGAGATAATACCCGCAGCGATCAACGAATACAACGTTCAGGCACATCTTTTCAATGATTACTGGGAAGATATAGGAACGATACGAGCTTTTTATGAGGCAAATCTTGACCTTGTTTCACCTTTGCCAAAATTCAATTTCTTTAACACCGACGCTCCGATCTATTCCCGTTCACGCTACCTGCCTCCGTCAAAGGTCCATGAATGCAATATCGACAATGCCATGGTCAGCGAAGGCAGCATACTGAACGGAATGGATGCCAGAAATTCGATCATCGGACTACGCAGCCGAATCGACAAAGGCGTTAAGATCGAAAACTCGATCATAATGGGTTCCGATTTTTATGAATCGATAGAGGAGATCAAGGCAAACCTGGAACGCGGAATACCACACATTGGCATCGGTCAAAACACGACGATCAAACAAGCGATCATCGATAAGAATGTCCGTATCGGGAGCAATGTCAGATTGCTAAATGAATCGGGCACGAAAATGTTTGATGCAGAGGACGGATCGGTCTATATTCGCGACGGCATTATAATCGTCCCGAAAAACGCGGTGATTCCTGACGGAACTGTGGTCTAATACCGTCTGTTCGTTGCGGTCACTTAGAAACTTTTGCTCGGGCGCTTTGCCCGGGATCGCTGATTGTATAGCTTTCTCTGGTTTTTACCGCCACATCTTTTTGGTCAACTCTGACCTTTATCTTACGAGTCTTGCCCTGCTTTGTGTCATCAGGGTAGTAACTAAGGCTGTAAAACTCCCGAAGTTCGCTGGCTATACGTGCAAATGCCTGGTTAAGGTTTATAACCGTATCGGCGACGAACTTAGTTCCACCTGTGTGTTGGGCAAGCTTGTCAAGATACTCCTCTCCGCGTTCATATTCTTCCTTCGTCGTACCTCTGTCAGACGGCGTCGCCACAATAGGTATCGGGAAAGGAAGCGTGTTTCCGGTAGGAGAGATCGGCGGAGTTCCCTTTGGTTTATTGTCTCCTATCACTACCGGCCGCGAACTCATCTGTCTTACGTCATCATAGGTATCGTATCTGATTGGGTAGATCAGGGCATCTAACTCCATGGCATCACTCAGGTTGTCTGTGTTGAAGGCTCTGCGGCTCGTTGTATCGACCCCATCGGTGAACAGCACCATTGCCTTGCGGCCTTCGATAGGTCGGAGCAATTCATTCATCGTCAGATCTACAGCTTCATAAAGACTTGTCCCTGTGTCGATTTTGGTAGAACGTATCGCACGATAGATCTCTTTCCGGTCGCTGGTCGGCTGACACATCACCAAAGTTTCCTCAGCGAAAGCGATCACCATCACTCGGTCTTCCGGCCGCAAAAGGTCAATGAACGAGATGGCTGCTGATTGAATGTCAGCGAGCTTGAATTTCGCTGAGTAGCTCATATCAAGCACGAGAGCAACCGTGAACGGTTGTTGTTCGTTTGAGAAATGAGCTATTTCCTGTTCGACATTGTCTTCAAGAACACGAAAATCCTTTTTGTCGAGACCGCCTACAAACCGGCCCTTTCTGTCTATTACACGAACGGGTATTGTTACAAGACGCGTATCGACGGAAATGACATCGTCTTCCTCATCTGCTTCAGAATTATCTGACGTTGCTGCCGAAGTGCTTATTGGCGTAGGGCTAGGAGCAGGTTCCGCAACACGGCGGTTTCGTTTGGTATCAGTAGTTTCAGGATTTTGACGTTTAGACTGAGAAAAGACCAGCGACGCCCCAAAAAGTGTCAGGACGACGGCAAAAGCTATGGTTCCTTTGGTAAACAGACCGCTCATTACCTCAAAGTATAAAAAAACCTATCTGCTACGATGCTACCACGAAAACAAAAGGATGCTTTAGCCAAATAAAGAACCTCTCAATATATGGCGCAGCATCCTCTTACTTAATAATAGTCTATCGTCCGGCAAAATGGCTGGCGTTGGCTGATCCAGCACCGACGATATAGCTTGTCTTCGCACGCACAACCAGATTTGGACGCATGACGCGAACACGTATCCGCTTACGCTCACCGGCCTGGCCTGTCTCATCAGGGTAATATCCTATGTAATATTGCCGGCGTAACTCCTCAGCAATGCCTGAAAAGGCAGATTCGAGATTGCTCAGCGTATCCGCTTCAAACGAACGGCCTCCGCTGTTTTCAGCCAATGTTTCCAGATATTTGCGGCCAACGGCATATTCAGAAGAAGATGTCCCGGCCCCGCGACCGCCGCCACCGCCCCTTCGGCCGCCTATCTGAACGTTTCCTCCGGTAATTATTGTGCCAAGAATGCCGCCAAGAATTCCGCCGGTGTTCCGCGGCGTCCTGTAAACGCCGCCACCCTGGCTTGCCCCATAATCCCTCAACGTGTTGTATCGGATCGGGTAAACGACAACATCTGTTTCCTCCGCGTCACGGAGAGTGGTGTCATAGCTTGCTCTACGCGATGTGGTATCAACCCCGTCGGTGAATAACACTATGGCTTTTCTGCCCTGTACCTTTGATAGTTCGGCCTTAAAAACTTGATCGACTGCCCCGTACAGACTCGTCCCATTACCTTGCCGTGCATTCATTATCGCTCTGCGAAGTTCATTTCGGTCGCTGGTAGGCCGGTTCTGTATTCTGACCCTTTCATCAAATGTCACGACCATTACGCGGTCAGCCGGCCTAAGTTGGTCAACAAAAGTAATGGCGGCATCCTGTATCTCGTTCATTTGGAACGAAGTCGAAGGGCTGACATCTATCATCAGGACAACGGTAAAAGGCTGTTCTATAGATTGAAAGAATCCGATCTTCTGCTCAGTGTTCTCTTCGAAGATGCGAAAATCGCTCTGCCCGAGGCCGGAGATAAAACGGCCGTTGCGATCGAGTACCGAGACCGGGACGGTCACGAGATTGGTCTCTACACGAATAATATCGTCATCATCACCTACTTCAGTCGGGGAATCTTTCGCCGGAACCTCACGCGTAGCAGTTTCCTTATTGTTTCGGAGCGTTGGGCGCTCCCTGACCTTTTCAGCGTCGCTGTCGTCCTCATAAATGACGTCTGGTACGGGCTTAGGTGAAGGCGTCGGAGCGACACGAGGGCGCGTCGATCGGTTAGATTGGCCAAAAGCCGAAATTCCCAAAAGTGAGAACAGCATAAACGCAAGCGCGAGCTGCTTCATAAGCTTTATACTCCTGTGTCAGGAAACTTTTGGGGAAAGCGGTTGTTAGGATTATGATTTGTCCGGTTTAGTTGCTAACTTTTTTATCCAATTCGGTTATTGCCAGGTCGTGAAAATGTCTGCGGACAGAGTTTATGTTCACAAAGGGCAGCGGATGTGCATGCGTGCGGTTTGTCAGTAGAATAAAGATGCGTTCCTTAACGGGATCGATCCACAGCGAAGTACCCGTAAACCCAAGATGGCCAAAGCTTTGCGGCGACATTAGAGTTCCGGCGGTCGAATCTTTGGTCGATGCAAGCTGAAAGGCAAATGACCTGTCCTCGTTCAGCCCTTTTGTAAAATTGGTCGTGAAAAGTGCGCAAGTTTCCGGCTTTAACAGCGTGGTGTAATTAGGCAAAAACTGCAACGCGATCTTAAAAACTTCCTCAGCCGTCGAAAAAAGCCCCGCGTGGCCGCTCACACCGCCCATGAAATGAGCATTCCCATCATGAACTTCGCCCCAGATCTGATAGTCACGAAACTTGTCAGAACCGGGAGCGGTAGCGACCGGGTTCTTTTCTTCAGGCATCAAATAGCCTTTCGCTATGCACGTCTGCCTCTCAAATCCGTTTCCTTTTTCACTTGCAGCTATCTCGTCCTTATCGAATCCATGATTTATGGGATTAAAACTGGTTCGGCTAAGTCCTATCTTCTCTACAACTCCAAGACTATATTCAGTATCCGGTCTAGGACCTTCGACAAGATGTGCCAGCAATATAAAATTGAGATCGCTGTATTCGACTTTCTTTACGTCGCTCGATTGCGATAAATCACTTATCACATCGGCAATGTCCTTTGGCGAAACGGATCGAGCAAGAAGATACAGCGGCCGCCACGCAGGAAGCCCGGATGAGTGACTTGCGAGTTCAAGAACCGTAATATCGCCAACCCACGAATCGTCAAAGCCAACAAGCTCGTCGCCCACTTTGGTTGTAAGAGCAATATCACAATCTTCGATTTGCTCTGCTGACAGCAACCCTGTCACCAACGGCTTCGTCAAACTCGCCAGGTCATAGATCGTATCTAGCGTTGCCGGTATCCGTTCCGGCTCGACAACGGCGTAGCCGATTGCGTCCTGAAAGACTATCTCGCCTTTTTCCGCAACCAGATAGACCGCCGACGGAAAATCCCCCGCATCGATGCGTTCCTGTAGAAATTGAGAGATGATCTTATTCACTATCGGTCATTCCCTTTTGCTGCTTGCGTCGTTTTTGTCCGTTAGCGAATTCCCAAGAGACAAAAAAGCTAAAGAGAGTTAGTTTTTTACACATTCAACCTGTTCCTATGAGCCTCGATCTTTTCAAGAACGCCGGTCGCGAGAACGAGTGCCTGACGGCCTTCTTCTCCGGTTACTGGCGGTTCGGTGTCGTTTTCGACCGCGTCGAGGAACGCCTCGATCTCCGCTCGGAGCGGTTCCACATCGTTGATCTCCAGCCTGTTTATCGAAATGCCGAGCAGCGGATGAGCCGCTTCAGGATTCAGCGAGGTGATCGACGCAAATTTGGTCACATAATCAAGCACGACGTAGGAATTCGTCTGATAGAACCTGGTTTTACGTATCTTTTCGGTGCCGATGCGTGAAGATGTGATGTTTGCCACGGCTCCGTTCTCAAACTCAATTCGTGCATTTGCGGCATCGACCTTGTCAGAGATGACCGGAATACCGACCGCGTGTATCGCCGAAACCTTCACATCATTCCCGACCATCCACTGCACAGCGTCAAGATCGTGGATCATCACATCCAAGACAACGTCAACATCCAGTGAACGGTTTGGGAAAGGCGATACGCGGTGTATCTCAAAATATAGCGGATTGTTCACATTCGGCCTCAGCGCGACCATTGCAGGATTGAAACGTTCAAGATGCCCTGCCATCAGCTTGGCACCTGAGCTTTTTGCAGCCGCGATCATCATGTCCGCCTCATCAACCGTTACGGCCATCGGTTTTTCGACCAGAACGCTGACACCATTTTCCAAGAAAGCACAGGCGATCTCGCAATGCGTATTGGTCGGGCTGGCAATGGAAACAATATCAGCCTTGTCTAAAAGCTCTCGCCAGTCGGTATAAGCGGTCGTATTGTGTTCAGAGGCGATCTTTTCGGCGGTTTCGGCGGATGTATCGCAAACACCAATAAGCTCTAACCTGCCTTCTGCGGCGATCTCTGCAAAATTTCTCGCATGGTGGCGGCCCAATGAGCCGACCCCTATCACTGCGGCCTTTAATTTCCCTGCTGTTGATATTGTGTCGCTGGTGTCTTCCATTTGTCAGATTGTCTCAAGCGTAAATTTCAGTAATACTTGGTTTTTACACTATTTTCTGCCAAGTCCGTATAAATGACAAAGATGGAAAAGATAAACCAGTGGTTAAATTCACGCTATTTCTGGATCGGCTTTGCCGCACTAACTATTTTTGTTTACTTTTTCGGGCTGACGATACCTCTGCTTGGGCCTGACGAACCTCGTTACTCTCAGGTGGCAAGAGAGATGTTTGAGCGTGCTGATTGGGTAACGCCGACACTTGGCGGACATCACTGGTTCGAAAAACCTGTCCTGCTTTATTGGATGGAGATAATTTTCTTTAACCTTTTCGGCGTCAATGAATTTGCCGCAAGGTTTGGCCCAGCTCTCTTTGGCCTCGGTATCATCGTTTGTCTTTGGATCATCGGACGATACACATTTCAGGAAAAAAATGACGTTGCTCCAAAGTATTTCGCTTTGACAGCCGCCTCAACATTAGGTTTTCTCGTATTTGCACGCGGTGCAAGTTTTGACATCACGCTGACGTTCCCCATTGCAGCAACGATGACCGGTTTCTTTGTCTTTGACCGCTCATCAAACGGGTCAAAAGCACGTACGATCGGCCTGATCACCTTCTACGTTTTCATGGGTGTATCCGTACTGGCAAAAGGACTGGTCGGCATCGTCTTCCCATTTGCAATTGTAGGATTCTATTATCTGCTCTCTCTGCGTCTGCCGGAAAAACAATTCATCATAAGCTTGTTTTGGGGAATTCCAATAAGTTTGATAGTTCTCTCAACTTGGTATGTGCCGATGTATCTAAGGCACGGATGGGAATTCATTGATGAGTTCTTTGTTCAGCATCATTTCCAACGCTACACATCGAACAAATATAAACATCCCCAACCGTTCCATTTCTTTTTCTGGGTATTGCCTCTGATGACGATACCGTGGATACCATTCTTTTTTGTTGGACTGTGGCGTTCTTTCAAAGATATTTACTCAGGATTTAAGCAAAAGAGCTCTGACACCGCAGACGACAATACGAACATACGCGCAGCTGTAAGATTTGGTTTGGCATGGCTTGCGGTACCGCTTGTTTTCTTTTCTTTCTCCGGTTCAAAGCTTCCGGGCTATATATTACCCGCAGTTCCCGGAGCAATGATCCTGGCTGCTCTGACAGCGTATTCATATGCCAAGCGTTCCGCATTCTCGGACAATTTAGTAAAGGGATTGGCACTGGCGACTTTTCTCGTGGTTTTATTGCTTCTTCAATTCGCCCTACCGCGTTTTGCCGAAACAGATTCCGTTCGTCACATGTTCCTTGATGCCGCTGACGAAGGCTATTCCACGCAAAAGGTCGCCGGATTTATGACGATCTCTCATAATATGGAGTTCTATGCCTCCGGGCGTATATTGAGAAATGATGATGGAACCCAGAAGCGTTTCTCAACACCGGATGAAATAGCTGCCTACATCAGGGAAAACGGCGAACCGCAGATGGTAATAATCCGTCAGGAACACCTGCCTCATCTGGAGAACTTTTCCGGATTAGAAATAAAGGTAATATCAAGAGGTGGTGATTATGCGTTGGCGGCGGTAAAAGATCGTGAGTAAAGTGCTGTGGGCTTTGTAGACTGAAATTTGGCATCTGGAATTTGAGATCTGAAATGGCCGCTCATAAATGCTTGCCGTCACTCAGATGCTCGTCTTATCCGATCCATCAGTGCCGCTCCGACACCTACGTTGCTTACAGACTGGCAATAGATTACTTCAACACCTGAACGGTCACACTCTCTGAAGAACTCGAAGAGTTCACGGGCATATTCTTCCACTGATCCGACTATTTTTACCTTCTCGTAATTGCCTTTGGGATGCAGCATTCCGATGTAAGCCGACCTGGCAATATTTTCCTCCACATCCCCGTCTTCGATAAATTTCACCATCGCTCTAGGTGAATAATGACGATGCTTTGTTCCCGGACTTTTAGGACGAACATTAGCCGAGCCAGTTCCATCTACTGTTTCCGATACGGCCTTTCTTAGCTCTTCAAGAGAAATGGCTCCAGCACGTAACATTACAGGAACGCTGCCGGTGCAATCAATCACCGTTGATTCCAATCCTATAGTGGTCGGCTCGCCTTTTAGAACACAGTCTATCTTGCCATCCATGTCTTCCAGGACGGCTTGCCAGGTTGTCGGGCTTGGACGACCGGAAACATTTGCAGAAGGAGCGACCAATGGAGCACCCGCCGCTTTTATCAATTCCTGAGCCAGTTTCCCGGCTGGCATCCGAAAAGCAACTGTGTCCAGGCCAGCGGCCGCGATAGGAGAGATCTTTCCGGAAGATGCAGCCACGATAGTGAGCGGGCCAGGAAAGAATATTTCCATAAAGACCTTGGCATGATCTGAAAGAACTGTAACGATCTCATTTATTTGATCTGTTGAAACCACGTGTACGATCAGCGGATTGTCCGAAGGCCTGCCCTTTGCCGTAAATATTTTTTTAACCGCCCCATCGTCAAACGCATTCGCTCCGAGGCCAAACACAGTTTCAGTAGGAAATGCGACAATTCCGCCACTTCGGATAAACTCAGCAGCTTCTATAGGATCGCTTGTAAGAAAAGTTTTCATAAAGGCAATAAAAGGTATTCCCTTTCACCCAAAAATGTGGCAGAATTAAATTCTCTCACCATTCCAATAAAGGGACAGTGTATTCTCGTTCCCGGACTCCCGTCACAACTTAGAAAAAAGAATAAGACCATCCACCCTATATGGCCAAGAAGATTTCTGTGCCCGATCGCAATAACCTCGTTCTGGTTATTGAAGATGATCAGGCAATTGCCCGCCTTCTCAGATATTGGCTCACTCAACGCGGTTTCGATGTCGAGATCCTTCCCGACGGACGAGTTGCGATCGAAAGCCTTACCACCTTTAAGCCGCCCAAAATGATCCTGCTGGACATAATGATGCCCTTTGCTGACGGTTTTGAGGTACTTTCAAGAATAAGATCACAACGAGGCTGGAACAGAGTTCCCGTCATCATGGTCACCTCACGATCCAGCGAAGACAATATTGTACGTGCCTTTGAGGCCGGAGCAAATGACTATGTTACAAAACCGTTCAAACCTGCTGAGCTAATGGTGCGAATGAACCGGCTCATGGCATAGAAATTTCACGTTAAAGACACAATGAGATCATTTATCCTTTTGCTTTTTTTAATATCATCTACATCTGCGGTCTTTGCACAGGAAGGCCCCGCAGACGGCTCTTCGTCAGAAAATGACCCCGTCAATGAGACCTCAGTTTCCGATCCGGAAGAGAAAGAAAACCCGAATAAATGGGAAATGTTGCTGCAATATTCTCAGGAACAGCTTTCTAACGGATATGGAACCTGGAAAACGGGAGCCGTTACTGTCGAACGCCGGACCGGAAGACAACAAATTCTCTGGGGCACATATCGCGTCAGCGAACGACGCTCGATGCGCGATCAGGAATTCATTGCCGGCATGTACCGCCGTTTTGAAAACAAATGGGCATTCACAGCCGAGGGAATGTACAGCCCGACAAATAAGTTCGTCGGTAAATTTTCCGTGATGGGCGAGATCGAAAAAGATCTTGGAAAAGGTTATGTTGCACACGCGGGAAGCCGCTACACTTCTTATAACAATGCCGTCAAAGCAACCAGTGTTTATGGCCTGATGGAAAAATACTGGGGGAATAATCGTGCTGCCTACACACTTTATCTGACCAAGCTTTCCAATGCCGGAACGGCACCGTCACATCGCATCCAGTACAACCGATATTTTGGCGAACGGGTAAACAGCATCGGCACATCGTTCTCCTGGGGCCGCGAGCATGAGAATCTTGGGCCCGACATCGGAATTCTTCGCAACAATACGTGGAGCACAAGCGTTTCGGGCAGATTCTGGGTCACTAAAAATATTGGCGTCAATGTTGACGGATGGCTGCATCGGCAGGGCGACATCTATTACCGCGGAGGCGTAAACGTTGGCACACGTATTCGCTTTTAACACCGCAGTACAAATAGCTTGGTGGACCGGCATATTGTTCGCAATGGTCAGCCTCATGTGTCTGTTTGTAATGCTGATGCTGCGTTCAAAGGCCGTTTCGGTTTCGCGTCGCCGTGAGCAGGTGACGAATGGTATCGAGGAGGTTTTATTCCATGCGACAGAATTTATCGGCAATACCGAAAAGATCAAAGATGAAAACCTGCCTGTTCTCTCAAGTGACGACGACATCGCCTGTTTTCTTCAGGAATGGAATTATTTGCAGGAATCGCTCGCGGGTGAGGCAAAAACAGGCCTAAACGAGCTGATCCATAAAATGGGCCTCTTTGAACGTGTATTGAAGATGATTCGCGGTCAGCGTCTCGACAGACGGCTGCTGGCGATAAATACTCTGGGCAATCTTCGCGACACGAGGTCATATAACATTTTGCGTCCGTGTGCTGACGACGCTGATCCGGTTGTTTCATCATGGGCATGGAGAGCCGTGATGCGGCTCAACTGCGACACATGCTTTACAAGCGACCTGCGAATGATAGCCGAACGCAAAGACTGGTCACCGATATTTGTCGCCGATGTTTTGAAAGACAAGGAATCTGATGATCTGTCGGTGCCGCTTGCATCACTCGTCCTTGAACATTACGAGGCGAACCTTGAGGAACGACAAATGTCGCGACTCATTTCTTACCTTGCCTTCACCCACGTTGCCGATCATGAATGCTTGATAGAAAGGATCTTGAACGAAAGTGACGAAAAGGAGGTATTGATAGCTTGTTTACGCCTCTTACACGACGAGGCTTCCTTGCCGCGTATAAGAGAACTTGCCAGAGATGACCGCTGGGAGGTCAGGCTTCAGGCAGTACTGACACTCGGACGCTTTGGACACTCGGACGACATTCCCGTGCTGATAGCATCGCTGAATGATACGGATTGGTGGGTGCGTTATCGTGCCGCCAGCACTTTGGTTCAGATGCCATCGGTTTCGGCGGCAAGGGTAAAAGAACTCACAGCAACGCTTCCAAATGAGTTCGCCCGCGATATTCTTTTGCAGGTGGAAGCCGAAATGGAACTTTTATGCTTCAAGCCGAGTTCACTGGCATTGTCCAAATAACCGAATGGTTCTTTTTGGGCTATTTTATCGCATTGAACGGCACATATCTGCTGCTCACGGCCATTTCTCTGGCTGTTTTGCCGCGCTTTATCCGAAAACGGAGCATACATCGTCTTCCTCGTCGCCAGAGCGGGTTTGAACCGCCTGTTTCACTTCTTGTGACTGCCTTCAATGAAGAGGCCGTCATAATACCGACCGTCAGGGCATTGCTTCAGCTTGATTATTATGAATACGAGATACTTGTGATCAATGACGGATCGACTGACCGGACGCTGGACGTAATGATCGCAGAGTTTGATATGGTCGCGGTACCAACGGCATTCCGACGCAGGATCGAACATAAACCCGTTCGCACAGTTTACCAGTCGCGTCGGTACGCTAACCTCAGAATGCTGGACAAGGAGAACGGTGGCTGTAAAGCTGACGCATCCAATGCGGGCATTAACGGTTCCCGATACGGTTTGTTCATGCCACTTGATGCAGACACGATCCTCAACCGCGACTGCCTGACCCTACTTGTTCAGCCGTTCTTGCTGAACCCACACACCGTGGGCGTTGGCGGTCATGTGCGCATATTGAATGGCTGTGGGGTCAAAGGCGGAATGCTGACGCGCGTCGGACTGCCTAAAACATGGCTTGGCCTCTTTCAGGTGCTTGAATATTCGCGGGCATTTTTGACCAGTCGTGTGGGATGGAATCATCTGGATTCGCTGCCGCTCATTTCGGGGGCATTCGGCCTTTTCAGCAAGGAAGCTGTGATACAGGTTGGCGGATACAGCCATAGTTCACTTGGCGAAGACATGGATCTTGTCTTGCGGCTTCATCGATATTTCAGATTGAATGACCTGCCCTATCGTGTTGATTTTGTTGCAGATCCAGTCTGCTGGACAGAAGCGCCTGAAACCTTCAATGTACTCCGAAAACAACGCGTTCGTTGGCAACGCGGACTTTTCGATTGCTTGTTCGAGAATAAGAAGCTGCTTTTTCATCCAAAAAGCAAAGGCATCGGTTGGTTGTCATTTCCGTTTTTGCTCTTTCTTGAAGGCATCAGTCCGATAATAGAGATCTTCGGGCTGGTTTTCTTTCTTATGTGCTATGCGATCGGTGTTGTCAGTTGGGAAGGGGTTGTCGCGTTTCTGATGCTTTCCATAGGCACCGGATTTCTGCTTTCTGTAGGCGCGATTTTGATCGAGGAGCTGACATTCCGTACTTATTCCGGAACTCGCAACTTTCTTACTCTAATAGCAGGCGCTCTTGTTGAAAACTTTGGTTACAGACAGCTTAATTCGTTTTGGCGATTGGAAGGCACTGTAAAATGGCTACTGCGAACAAAAGCGGGCTGGGGAGCAATGCCACGCAGCGGTTCTTGGTCAGACGCGAACGAATCCGCTCACAGTATGCCCAAGGCATAAGCATCAAGAAGAACATTTGCATTTCCAAAACAAACAAGATCCTTACCTATCTCCGAAATATAGAGAAATTAGCTATATTTCGCTGCCAACGTCCATTGCGATAGAATTTAGGTAATGGATCTTGCCGAAAAACTTAAAAAACTTCCTACCGCAGCCGGTGTCTATATTCACAAGAACGCGGCAGGAAAAATACTCTATGTCGGCAAGGCAAAGAACTTGCGAAACCGCGTTCGCCAGTATTTTCAATCCAGCAGACACCTCGATTACAAGACGCAAAAGCTTGCCAGGCAGATAGCCGATTTCGAATTCATTGTCGTTGACAGCGAGGTCGAGGCATTCGTTCTTGAGGCCAATCTGATCAAGAAACACAAGCCGCGTTTCAATGTGATGCTCAAGGATGACAAGCAGTATCCGCATCTGAAACTGACAAATGAACCTTTCCCAAAGGTCGTTATCACACGCCGCATCGCACGTGACGGTTCCAGCTACTATGGCCCTTTTCTTCCTGCAAATCTTGCTCGGAAAACACTGAACGTTATCAACAGAACATTTCAGCTGAGAACCTGCGAGATAGAAATTGACGGCAGATTGCCCCGTCCATGTCTGGAGTATCATCTGAAAAGATGTCTTGGCCCATGCGTCAAGGGACTTTGC
>JAHBSH010000038.1 GCA_019639215.1 Acidobacteriota bacterium | reverse complement strand
TGAACTACATTCTCTTCAAAATCCTGATGATGTCCGTGAACATTGGCGTCCGGCAAGAGTGTCCGAACTTCAAATATCGAGACTATCGGTAAAAACCTGACGAAAAGGAACAATAAAGTAAAGAACAGTCCTATCGTTCCTATGAACATTGACCAATCCCAAACCGTCGGCGAATACATCGCCCAGGATCCCGGTAAAAAGTCTCTGTTCAAACTTGTGACGATGATAACGAATCGCTCAAGCCACATACCTACGCTGACTATCACCGAAATGATAAAAAGCCAGAACGGACTTTCACGAAAACGCTTGAACCAAAGCAGCTGTATCGATGCACCGTTACATATGATGAGCAACCAGTATGACCACCAATATGGGCCGCCGAACATACGGTTCTTCATCATGAACCACTCATAGAGACTTGCGCTGTACCATGCAAAATATGCTTCCATCGCATAGCCGTAAACAACTATAAGCCCGGTCGCCAACATCACTTTTCCCATGTACACCAAGTGCGTGTTCGTAATAAGGTCCTGCATATTGAACCATACACGCAACGGGATACAGAGAATTAGAACCATAGCGAACCCGGCGAAGATCGCTCCGGCAACGAAATACGGAGGAAAGATCGTAGCGTGCCAGCCCGGAAGCTGCGAAACAGCGAAGTCGAACGAAACGATCGAGTGAACTGACAGCACGAGAGGCGTTGAAAGTCCGGCGAGCAGCAAATATGCTATCTCATAACGATGCCAGTGACGGGCAGATCCTCGCCAACCCCAGGAAAGCGCTGCGTAAATAAACTTGAAGAACTTGTTCTTTGCCCTGTCCCTAAGGGTCGCAAAATCCGGTATAAGACCCACATACCAGAATAAAAGCGAGATAGTTGCATACGTCGATACGGCAAAAACATCCCACATCAGCGGACTTCTGAACTGCGGCCAGATACCCATCGAATTCGGAATCGGGAAAAGCCAGTACGCAGCAAGCCACGGTCGCCCTGTATGAAGCAGCGGAAACATTGCCGCGCAAGCCACCGCAAAAAGCGTCATTGCCTCAGCAAAGCGGTTGATCGACGTTCGCCATTTCTGATTGAGCAAAAGCAATATCGCCGAGATCAGCGTTCCGGCGTGACCGATGCCTATCCACCAAACGAAGTTGATAATATCAAACGCCCAACCAACAGGCTGATTGTTGCCCCAAACACCGATACCCTTTACAACCAGGGTCGTCACCGACATCATCAGCAGTTGGAGTACCAGAAACGAGATACCGAAGCCGACATACCATAGGAACGGTGTTCTCTTTTTCAGTGCCAGATCGCCGATCTTGTCGGACACAGTGCCAAAGGTGTGGTCACCCTCGACCATCGGCGGGTATATCTTTGTCTGGATCTCTTTTAGGTCTTGCATACTCGTAAAGTATCTCTTAAATTCCGTTCCCCGGAAGCGGCCAAAAGGCCAGATCCAAAAGGGCCGGTCGACGAAATATTAATGTCCGCCGCCTGAGCTCTCCTCTTTTTTCTTGAACACCGGAGCTATATAACCGGGCATATCAGTGTTCGGGTTTTTCATCTCGGCCATGTAGGTCGTTCTCGGCTGAGTGTTGAGCTCATTGAGGAGATTGTAGTTACGTTTGTCCTTTTTGATCTTTGCAACCTTGCTTAGCGGGTCGTTCATATCACCAAACACGATCGCTCCGGTCGAACACACCGATTGGCAAGCCGTCAGAACCTCACCATCCTGAATGCGTCGGCCCTGCTTCTCTGCTTCGATACGAGCTGCGGATATCCTCTGTGTACAGTATGTACACTTCTCCATCACACCTCGGCTTCGAATCGTTACTTCGGGGTTTCGCATTAACTTGAACTGTGATGTGTCCCAATCCTGATAAAGCAGGAAGTTGAATCGTCTGACCTTGTAAGGACAGTTATTGGAGCAATAGCGGGTTCCGACACAGCGGTTGTAAACCATGTCATTAAGCCCTTCAGGCGTATGAACTGTTGCAGTAACCGGACAGACCACTTCGCAAGGGGCCATTTCGCATTGCATGCACAATATCGGCTGAAAATGCGTTCCGCCCGGATCCTCAATGTCAGAGCCGCTATGATATGTATCTATCCGCATCCAATGCATCTCGCGACTCTTTGCGACCTGCTCTTTACCGACGACGGGAATATTGTTCTCAGCCTGACAGGCGATAACACAAGCATTACAGCCAACACAGGAGTTCAGATCAATGGACATCCCCCACTTATGGTTCTCTGCATACCATTTCTGATATGTCGAATCATCGTACATCGACTTATCAGCAAAATTTTCCTGATGACCTTCGACCAAATGGTCATCTAAATGATGCACGTCCCAAACCCTGACAATGTCTCGGCTTCTGCCGTCAAGCGGTTCAAGATTAAAATGGATCTGCGTGGACGCGATCTGAACAGATTCGCCCGTTCGTGATATCTCCCCAAAACCAAAACTCAGTGCATCAGAATGTCTGATCTGATAAGCGTTGTAACCCAAGCCGGTACCAACACGGCCTGCTCTTTCACGCCCATAACCGAGATAGATGGTGATGACATCATCAGGTTGCCCCGGAGCTATCCACATCGGAACGCCTTTGAGCACCTGTCCCTGATAGGTTAGGTCAACGACATCCGCTCCCATGTTATTTCCATGGGTATTGATAAATGCGATCCCGCGCTCACCGCCGGAGATCTCCTGCGGATCATTTCCGCGATTTATCTCAAGTTTTTTTGCGGTTGCCGGACTGACAAGAGCCACGTTTTCCCAAGTGATCTTTGTCAGCGGATTAGGCAATTCCTGCATCCAGCCGTTATTGGTAAAACGGCCATCGTAAACAGACGGATCAGGCAAAATTGCTATCTCGAGAGAGCCGCTACCAGTAGAGGCTGTAGGCTGTCCCAAAAATGCCGTATTAACAGTCACCGACCTTGCGGGCAATGCTGAATTGGCTATCACGCCGTCGTGGAGAGCTTTTCTCCAGTTATCCTCAAAAGATGTTGATGTAGCCGCTGCCGGAGTTGGTGTTGCGGCCGGAGCGGTATTGCTGTTGTCGCCGTTTGTCGGCGGTGGCGGAGTCCCTGCTGTAGCCGGAGATCCGGAAATGCCCTTGCCCTGCCAATACTCACGCAAAATATCAAGGTCAGCTCTCTCAAAATTATCGCGGGAAAACAGCTGAAGCACCTCGCCTGTCGATTTTCCTGCGTAAAGCGGGTCGATGAGCGGCTGTATCAGCGAAACTGTACCGTCGTATGCTCTTGCGTCGCCCCAAGATTCAAGGTAATGCTTTTCAGGAACGTGCCAATGACATATCTCAGCGGTCTCATCGTAATGCAACCCAACGTGAATTCGGAGCGGCACCTTAGTGTTGAGGCGTTCAAATCCTATCCTGAGGTCAGCGGGTGTGTCGTATGCAGGATTGCCGCCAAGTATCACAAGCGTCTTCACCCTGCCGGCATCAATGTCAGCGACCAATTCTTTCAACTGGTCAACCTGCGATTTGTCAGCATTCGCTACTAGCGGGTCGGTGAATTTAACGGTTTGACCGATGTTGCCCAGCGCCTCGTTTATCGCGTATACAGCCGCGTGAACCTCAGCGGGATGGTTATCGCCAACAACAACCAACGACTTACCTTTGTTATCAGAAAGATCCTTTGCCATCACACGGATCCATTCCGCGTTTTCGGTATATGTTGATTCCGCACTGCTTACACCGACCGCTTTGGCGATCGCTTTGACGATCTCATACACCTGCGAAGGTTTTACGGCAAGCCGATGATCCGCTTTTGCACCGACCAGCGACAGCGTTGTCTCTATCGCATAAAGCCGGTTCATTTCCCTCTCCTCATCAGAGATACGACGGCCTTCGGCAAAATCGTGAGTGTAGCGTGAATTTGAACCCGAAAATATGTCGGCGTCGATTGCCAGTATCCTATCCGCCTTGTCAAAGCTGTACACGGCATGTGCAGGCGACCCAAAAGCAAGTTTTGCTCCGGCTAGCGCGTTGTCATTGTTTACCGGTTCATACTGTATCCACTTGGCATTCGGAGTTTCGGTAAGAATGCGAGAGAATTGAGCCTGCATTGAAGGCGACGTGACCGTCGGCGTAAGAAATCTTAAACCTGCACCTCCATCCTTCGCGTTCTCCTCGACCGAGGTACGAACGGCCTCGACAAAACCCTGCCAAGAGTTGGGAGCTCCGCTCTTCATAACGACCTGAGATCTGTCAGGATCGTACATATCAAGAAGCGAAGCCTGCGAATAGATGCAGCTGCCGCCGAGACTGCCCGGATGCTCGGGGTTTCCTTCGATCTTTACTGGCCGCCCGTCAAATGATTTTGCTAAAACGCCGGTGGCGATGCCGCCCATCACCATAGAAGTGGCGTAAAACAAGGGCTTTCCGGGTAAAAGGCCTTCTACCGGGTTTACATAAGGAACTATTTTTTCCGAAGGCTGAATGACGCAGCCAGACAAACCCGCAAGAGCCAGCGACGCCCCCATCACCTTGATAAAGTTGCGGCGATTGAGCTTGTCATCCCATCCTTCGGCTTGATCCGGGAATTCTCTGTTGATGTATTCCTTGAACTCGGGCGCATCCACAAATTCCTCCACGCTGCGCCAATAATCCTTGCCGGTATTTTCAGCAAGTATCTTTTTCCGCAAAGAAGCGAAACTTGAATTTGTTTCCTGATTAGGCATCTTTAAGTGATTCCCCGCTACCAAATACTCTGTTTTTCCACGCCCTATCTGTGACATATAGAACAACTCGTCAACATATCCCGACTTCTGATGCGATAGTCTTCCTTCAGTTTCAGCCGCTCATCAACTGTTATGTCGCTGTCCTTCCACTGCATGTTGTAGATCTCTGATTTCGGCCGTATGAATTTCTCCGGTTCCTTGTGACAGGAAAGGCACCATTCCATCTGAAGTGTGTTTTCCTGATAAACCGCAGCCATATTGTCTATCTCTCCGTGACAAGTGGAACAACCGACGCCTTTTGCCACGTGAATGCTGTGGTTAAAATAGGCGTATTCCGGCAGATCGTGAACGCGTTCCCATTCGATGGGCTTGTTCTCACGATAACTTGCTCTGACAGGTTCCAAATAGGGGCTGTCCGCCCATACCTCTGAGTGACAGTTCATACAAGTCTGGGTCGAAGGCATTCCAGCTGAGGCCGTCGTCTCTACCGTCGTGTGGCAATAGCGGCAATCGATACCGTCGTCACCGACGTGATGGCGGTGACTGAACTGCACAGGTTGCTGAAGTTCAACATACTGTCCAGTAATGTAATTTGACCGTGACAACTGCGTGTATGCGAAAAACGCCAGCCCAGCGACAACAACACCCATTATCATCGAAATGCGGGCAATGTTGTTCGCTCCTTTTTGGAAAAATTGTGCCATGTCTTTTAAGACCCTTTCTCAAACTTTTGCATTAAAGCTAAAGTCCGGTGCGGCTTGTGATCGGTATCGACCTCAAGCAAGTAAACAAGTTTCAATTATGTCAGAGATTGCTGTTTGTAAAACTGCCACTAATTTACCTAAATCTTGTGGAATCTGCAAATTCCACAACTAATAAATGTATTGCTAAATGCTTGTTTGTGCAAATATTCACAAAATAAGTTGGCCTCATCTGCCTGATAACCTTAATTCACGGCATTAATATGTCAACTCATGAGACTTGAATCTGCTACGATCACGCCTGTCATTTTCGCGAAACCAGAAGGGCCGCTCCCAGAGCCGCGGCGGATTCTCCGAGCGAACCGGCAACGATCGTTACATCACCGAACGACGGGCCAAAAGAGAGTGCTTCTGCCCTATTTCTAATAGGCCCAAGGATGGCCTCACCCGCCTCAACGATCTTCCCGCCCACAACAACCAGATCGACATTTAAGAGGTTTATGACGCTGGAAAGTGCAGTACCTATATGAACACCTGTTCTTTCCAGCATCATCACGGCAAGGTCGTCACCATTCAGAGCCGCCTCAACAAGTCCTTTTATCGTAAGGTCATCCTCGCCATAACGCGATAGGTCAGACGTACTGTCCTGAAACATCCGTTCAACAGTTCTGGAAATTATTCCTGCAGAGGACGCAACCGATTCCAATCGTGTTCCTTCGGAATCTATTGCCACTGAACCGAATTCCCCTGCAAATCCACTGGTTCCGTTCCAAATCTGGCCATCAAATATAAATGAGCCGCCTACACCGTCACCAAGGTAAACATAGAACATTTGTTTCGAGGTTTGTCCGGCACCAAGGCGATATTCTGCAAATCCGGCCGCATTTGCATCGTTCTCTACGGCTACGGAAACTCCAACCGCTCTTGCCAACTCACTTTTGAGATCGACATCAACAAAATACGGAAAATCTGTTGAGTCTGCTATTTCCCGCGTTGTGCGGTTCACGAGGCCAGGAACGGCTATGCCGACACATTCTGCATCGATACCGCTTTCCCTTACTGAATTGATGATATTGACAATCTGCCCGAGCGGATCACCTTCCCTATCAAAATCTGTCCTCACAAGCTCGCCGATCTGGCCTCTCGCTAGAGAAAGCGCAGTCAGCTCGCGGCTAGACAAGCTTACCCCGATCACAGGGCGGCTAAATAGTTCAGAATCCGTCATTTCCTTTGTACCTCTACGAGTTCGCGCGATTGTAATAATTGCTATTCGTCGTGTCAAACAAAACAGCTCCCAAATGCCTCTGAAGAACTTCTCTCTGCGAACGAAAACATCAACCTATCTAGATTTTACCTTGATTTAAGCCAACCAAAAGTGGAAAATCTTACTCTAAACACTATATTAACTCTTCTTCGGTTAAAAAAACTATGATCAAAAAGGATTTACGAATCATTTCGGCGGCGTTTTCAGCTTTGCTGATGTGCCTTCTGGTTTCCGTCGATGCTGTTGCACAGTCTCGGCCTCAACGACCGACGCCAACCGGCAATGAAAAGAGAAATCAAAGGCCGACGCCGAAGACCGAGGAAGAACTGCGCAAAGAGGAAGAAGAACGCAAACTCGCGGAAGAGTCGAAAAATGCCATTGTTGACGATGATGTCCTGACCATAAACACAAATATCGTCAATGTGGATGCAGTTGTCTATAACAAAAAGACCGGACAGATAGTCAGTGGTCTTACGAGAGAAAACTTCGCCATATACGAAAACGGTGTCAAGCAGGAGATCGCTTCCTTCGCAACGCCGGAAGCCCCTATCACGGTTTCTCTCGTTGTTGAATACAGCAAGTGGTCTGAGGTTTTCGGCAGTGCATCAGGGCAGATATTCGAACCCGGAGTTTATGAGACGGTTCGTCCTGTCGCATATTTCCTGAGCAGATTCATCAAGGCTCCGGACGATTATGCTTCAGTCATTGCCTTTGATATGCGTCCAACTCCTATAACTGATTTCACCAATGACCCTGGACGCATCAGACAAACTATCGACCTGTTGCTCAGGAATAGACCCGCATTCCGCGAAAACAATCTTTTTGATGCACTTAAATTTGCCCTGATCGGCGGACGCGGCGACTCGGTCGTACTGGACAATTCAGAAGCACGACAGTCTGACTATGGTGGGATGGTTGAGGTCAGGTCTAAGAGAAGGGCCATCATTCTTGTTGCCTCTGGTATTGACACATTCAGCAAGATCAATTACGGGGAAACGCGTAAGATAATACAAGAAGCGGGAATACCTATATATATAATCAGCACAGGGAATCTTTTCTATAAAAAGTATGAACCTTGGCTAGGACCAACTGATTCACTTACCGGAATGCCGGGACGCCTAACTTTTCAACAGGCAAAAAACTCAATGAACACGTTTGCCAAGGAATCAGGCGGAGCTCATTTTGAAATGACCTTTCCGAGCGAGATACCAGCTTACCTTCAATCAATTGACGGGCTTTTAAGAAGCCAATATGCCCTAGCCTATGATGTAGATAAAAAACACGAACCCGGAAAAAGGTACAAGATCGAAGTTAAGGTTGATGTTGACGGTGACGGCAACTATGACAACAAACAATTCGTTGTCCAGCATCGTCCGTTTTTGACCATACCAAAGGAAGATAGCAAAAAAGATAAGAAGTGATAGCGAGAGCGGAGAGACAAAACGGCTAGGCCATGAGGTGGCCTAGCCGTTCTTTCTTTGCTCGAGTAATAGTCCTATTGAGCCGCCAGATAGCCTTTTGGTGTCGCTATGTGGTTAAACTCATATTGATATTTGTATATGCCGAAAGGCAGCAGGCTGACCTCTTTGGTATAGGCAACATGAGCCGTAACGACGCTTTGTTTGGCAGTTATGTCGATGGCTGCTTCCGGCGGAATGCTGTTATCTGCCGCCGCTCGCATAATATGTCCTTTCACCACATCAACGGGCTTCATTTGCCCCGTGGTTGCAAGCCCTTTTACGACCGCCGTGTCCATTTCTTCTTTAAAATTGGCTCCCTGATAGGCGACCGGTATGTAATTGATACCGGCGTTGCCGATCAAAACAAGTAAAAGTATCACTACCAGTGCCTTAATTCCGGCACTGCCGCGTTCTGAGCTGCGATATTCGCTACTAATGTTCATTTTCTTAATCTTCCTCCAAGACCTGGCCAAGGGGATCACGGGGAGGTTGTGATTTGTTTATGGGTCTGCACCAGTATTTTTCTGGGCACATGACGGCCTGAGACAATTACGGGTTTACCTATCCCGTTCAGGAGTATCCACTGGATCTCTCCGTCAATGACCTTTTTGTCATAAAGCACAGAGTCAAGGATACTATTCGTTGGTATGTTCGAGATGTCAGGCAAACGGCCAAAGCCACGCACAACATCGTTCAACAAGTTTAGCTCATCTGAGGAAAGAAATTCAAGCTTTTTTGACAGCGTTGCAGCAAAAAGCAAGCCCCAGCCAACAGCCTCGCCGTGCTTCAAGTTACGGTATTGAGTAGCCTTTTCAAGCGCATGACCGTAAGTATGCCCGAAATTTAGGATCTTTCTGGATTGCGATCCTGTTTCGGCAACGGATTCCCGCTCATCTGACCTGACGATAGATGTTTTAAAACGGATGTTCTCCAAAATAAGATCCGTTGTCCGATCACGAATAGCATTCTCGCCAAACATCTCACGGCCAAACTTCCGATAGTGTTCAGAGATCTTGGCGGTGCGTTCAACCATCGGAAGCCCACTGAGAGCTGCTTGTTTAACAGCCTCCATAAAGCCGGCGACTATCTCTCGCTTTGGAAGCGTCATGAGCGTGGTGGTGTCGGCGATCACCGCTTTAGGTTGATAAAAACTTCCTATGAGATTCTTGCCATACGGAGAGTTGATCCCTGTCTTTCCGCCGACCGATGAATCTATCATCGCCAACAGGGTTGTCGGCACCTGATAATACGGCACCCCGCGAAGGTGTAGCGATGCGGCCACACCCGCCAGATCGCCGACGACACCGCCGCCCAAGGCAACAACCGCATCTGTGCGGGACATCTTGTTTTCAGAAAATGAATTTAGAACGGTCTGCAGGACTCGAAAGCTTTTTGCCTTCTCGCCATCAGGTATCAGAACGGGAAAAACGTCTATCCCGACCGCTTTGAGGCTAGCCGTAACGATCTTACCGTAAAGACCAAAAACACGACGGTTGCTGACAAGAGCCGCCTTGCGGGGAAGGTTCGGCGAAACTGAGACGATGGTGTCGCCGACCGAAGACAGAAGCCCTCTGCCGACAGAAATTTTGTACGAGATCCCCGGTTGAGGAAACTTAACGATCAGCGAACGTGACATCGATAAGATTATAAGGCTATCGTATCGAGCCGCCTAACTCTGCGGCAATAACTTGTGCGAGTCGCGTTGCCTGATCCGATATCACATCTTCTTCCTGGCCTTCGATCATAACGCGGGCAAGATTTTCAGTTCCTGAATATCGTAGCAGCAACCTGCCCTTTCCAGTAAGTTCTTCTTCCAAAATGGCCTTTTCACAAGCTATCGCCTCAACCTCGTCAAACGGAGTTTTTTTAGAGACATTGACATTGACCAATATCTGCGGGAAACGTACAAATGCTGCAGCCATCTCCGACAGCGGCTTCGCAGCTTCACGCATAGCCTTTAGAACAAAAAGCATCGTCATCATGCCGTCGCCGACAAGTCCGTTTTCCGGGACGATTATGTGGCCGGACTGCTCACCGCCAAGTTCAGATCCCGTCTCAAGAAGAGATTCGAGCACGTACTTATCGCCGACATTTGCACGGACCAGGCCAACACCTATATTGCCGAGAGCGATCTCAAGCCCGATGTTGCTCATCACTGTTGCTACGACCTTTCGGTTGACAAGTTTTCCTTTGCTAACCAGATAGTTGGCAAGTATCCAGAGCGTACCGTCGCCGTCAACGTTCTCTCCTTTTTCATCTACAAAAAGAGCCCGGTCGGCGTCGCCGTCAAAGGCTATGCCGATATTTGCTGAGGTTTCGACAACCTTACGCCTAAGATCGTCTAAATGGAGCGATCCGCAATCTTTATTAATATTTCTGCCGTTCGGCTCAACATTTATTGCACTTACTTCTGCCCCAAGTTCTCTGAGCAGTTCGGGAGCGTAAGCCGAGGCAGCTCCATTCGCGCAATCCAGAACG
Organism: Acidobacteriota bacterium; assembly: GCA_019639215.1. Lineage (GTDB taxonomy): Bacteria > Acidobacteriota > Blastocatellia > Pyrinomonadales > Pyrinomonadaceae > OLB17. Next base: position 16,997 of record JAHBSH010000038.1, on the reverse strand, counting down.
ATCTTCATTCCAGAAAGGTCATATCCGTTTATGAAGAATTCCTTAAGATGTTCTCTGTATGCTTTCTGAAATTCCTCACGTCGTACGGTTCTCTCATCGGTCGGATGCGTGATCTCCTCTGGCGTTCCTGTTTTATAGACTCCGGAAAAGATATCCTCTTCGATCCTCCGTTCGGTCTCATCGTCTATCTTGCGGCCGCTCGGCGAGAATATCTTTATTCCGTTGTCTTCAAATGGGTTGTGCGATGCGCTTATTACAATGCCGGCGTCAAATTCATATCTTCCGGCGATAAAAGCAACACCCGGAGTCGTTATTACTCCGGCAGATTGGCATTTGGCACCGCGTGATATTGCCCCGCTGTAGAAAGCCGCGAGGATACTCTGGCCCGATTCGCGCGTGTCACGGCCGATCACAAAAGAAGGTTTTCGCCCAAGCCTTTCGGTAAATTGATCTGCAAGTGAAGCTCCGATCTTAAAAACGGTGTCTGTATCAAGCGGAAACTGACCCGCTTTAGCTCTGATCCCATCGGTCCCGAAAAGCTTTTCTGTTGCTTTTATTTTCATCCCAGGTTGCATAATGCTCTTTGTAACAAACTTTTAGACTAATTGTGATGTCGAAAAAAAGCAATTTTTGCTATGAGTTCCAATTGTAAAGACGATAAATAACCAATAATGTTTGACAACTGTTTAAGGTTTTTGTGAATCTATATGAACAGTAGGAACCGTTCATCCTGGAAAAACGCTCATTTCACGACACTCTCCGAAAAAAATTGATGAAAAATTTCTGTTTTTGTTTGACTATTGTTTTCATTCTGGCCGGACTCGGACACTCGCAGTCTGATGATCGTCAGCTAAAGGTGATCGTATCAGATTCGACACCGCCGAAACGTGAGATCACAGCTCCAAAGCCTTCGCCGACACCGATCATTGTCGGACGACCAAGAACTGTCGAACAAAAACCTGAGATAATAGTTCAAAACAACGAAAAAGCAGAGATCGTTCCTGATCGTGCCGACAATGATGCACGTATCGAGGATAGATCTTCTCCATCTTCCGGAAATCTTTCATTTGGCGATATAAAATCAAGGATCTCTGAGGCCAGACGACAGTTACAGACGCGTCCCGTATCAACTGCGTCGGTCGGAAATACTTATGAAGGCGTTGAGATCGTCCGTGTAGCGTTTCTGGATACGGTAAAGAACGAACTTGACTATGTTGTGATGACCAAAGAGGCATTTCTTTCGACCGCAGCCGACAAGGCTCTAACCTCAGAGAACGGAAAAAGCGTCCTTGTCCGCACAATTCGCGGCAACGGCGTCAATACACCTGTCACCATAACCGACAGCCGAAACATTCGTCATCAGCCTCTGCTTGTTCAGTATCCTAGAGTTGAAAAAGGCCGCTATCTGGAAACGGCATATTATATGTCAACACATCCGGGTCTTGTAACGCCGGAAGTCGTCAATGCAGGTCGTATCTATGTGAGAAATGTACTAGACCTAGCTCGTGAAAAGCTAAGCGAGCGCCGAATATTCATCGATCCGCAGGTGGTAGATATTGCCGAAAGACTTGCGGCAGTAGAGCACGTTGACCACCTGAGGTTTCGCACCGAACCTCATCAGGATATATATAATGATGTATACACACTGTTTGCGTTGAATGAGGGGCAAACATATCGCTATGCGGTAAGTTCTGCAGGTGCTGGCGGAATGGTGCAGATGATCCCGTCAACATACAGGATGGTCAGGAATCAGTTCTCACAGGTTCCTCTAAACGCAGATTTTGTCGAAGGGATGCGTGACCATGTTAACGCCTCCAAGGCAATGCTGCTTTATATGCAGTGGACGTGGGATGACCTGAAACGCCGTTCGGCAATTGCCGATGCCCTGCTCACAGGCATCGCAACACAGGAACAGCTTATGGCGGCGGGTTACAATTCTAATCCGGCTCGCCTTGCAGGCTACATCACTCGCGGCGGCGCAAACTGGACAAATCTTATCCCGCGCGAGACGCAAATATACCTAAGGATTTATGCCTCGGTAAAAGAAAATGTTCCCATGAGGCCGAGAACGAGATAGCTCAAAAGCAGCGGCTATTGATAGCAGCAGGCGTGTCATAGTTTTGACACGCCTTTCTTTATTGAGCTAGGCAGAGACGGCTGAACCTGATAATTCGGCGATCTTTTCTTGTAGATCAGATATGTTCTTATTAAAAAGCGATGAGCCATTGAAGAACTCAACACCTGTTACCTCAAGAAGGAATTCCGGCCTTGGAGTATATGTTTTCATTGCCTCCGCACTGTCAAAAAAGACCTGCACGGTATTCAATCCCCATAAAGCCCCGATATAAACATCATAGGAATATTCAACGCCTTCGATCTCGTGAAAATAGCGGTTTTTTCTTATTTCGTCTCCCTCAAATATCTGAAACCGGGCGTATTCGCCTTCTGTCATATATAGCTCTGAGATCCGGCGAAACGGCACTCCATCTTCTGCATCGTCCTCGATACGCTGAAGCACATAAAGCAATTCTTTGGTGTCAGGATCACGGTCTGTCCTTAGCCGAAGCCGTGTATCGTGGATATAATTATCGTGATATTGTAGGTGGCTGCTAGCTCGCGTTAGAGGCTCAGGAAGGCCTTCAACAAGAAATTTTCGTCGCCATTCAATGCGTTCGCCATTGTTCATATAGAACAATTTAATTATACTTTGGCTTTTAATCAATTACTGAGAATGGAGATATATATGCGATCTGTTACCACATCATTCATAGCGGCGATATCAATTGCAATTTTTATGTCGGCTTGCGGAGGGTCAACCGATACGCCGGCGACAAACAATAATGCAAATGGAGCGAATACGGTCAATTCGAATACACCGCCTAGCAACAGCCCCGTTGCAGCCACAACTCCGACGCCGGAAGCAACACGTAACAATGCCCCAACTTTGACGCCGGTCTTTAAGGCTTATTGTGCGGCAATGGAAAAGAAGGACGAGAAGGCACTGCGAACTATCTACTCGTCAGATACCATCAAGTTTGCGGAATCAGAAGCAAAGAAAGATGAGATAACGCTCCTTGAATACTTTTCTGTCGGCCCTGTGGACACAAAACTTTGCGAAGTAAGCAACGAGGAAATCACAGGTGACACCGCCGTTGCCATTATCCGCACCGCAAGCATGCCCAACGGCATCAAGATAATCTTCGTAAAAGAAGGCGGCGAATGGAAACTCACGACTCGCAGCCCGAACATTGATGCAATGACAAGCAAGCCTGCGACAACTGAAAAGAAATAGCTCTTTTGAGCAGGTTTAGACGGTTCAGAAAAAGGCTGACTGAAAAGGAGTGCATTCACTCATATTTCAGACAGCCTTTTATTTTTAGTACCGAATGGCCTGTTACGACCCGCTTGGTTTATACGGCGGCAGAATAACGCGAGCCGCTTTTTCCTTTTTAACGCCCAAAGCCCAATCGGCCTGCATCAGCGTATGAATGTCGCGTGTGCCCTCATAGATCACAGCAGCCTTACAGTTCCTTAGATAACGTTCCACCGGATAGTCGTTCGTGTAGCCGTTGGCTCCGTGAACTTCTATCGCCATTGATGCTGCTTTTTCCGAACGAATGGTCGCCTGCCATTTGGCCATGCTTGCCGCTTTAGCCGAAGGCTTGCCCTCATTCTTCAAGTAACCGCATTTTAACCACAGCAGATGTGCCATTTCATAGTCCGCCTGCATTTCGGCGATCTTCTGCTTGACCAGCTGATAGTTTCCGATCGTTTGCCCCTGAACTTCGCGGGTATTGGCGTATGCGACCGAGGCATCACGTGATGCACGGATAACGCCGGTCGCTCCGCTGGCGACCGTGTATCGGCCGTTCTCAAGCGAGAACATCGCGATCTTAAAACCTTCGCCTTCATTGCCGAGCATATTTTCCTTCGGCACGCGAACGTCCTGCAGTGAAAAATATCCTGTGTTGCCAGCCTTGATGCCGAGCTTGCCGTGCAATGTGCCGCTCGAAAAACCCGGCATCGTGCGTTCAACTATAAAGCATGAAATGCCGCTGTGGTCACGGACCTTTTGCTTTTCCTGATCGGTCCAGCAAAAGAACAGGAAATGGTCCGCAACATCACCTAGCGAGATCCACATTTTCTCGCCGTTCAATATCCAGTCATTGCCGTCACGCTTTGCATAAGAACGCATTCCGACAACGTCCGAACCTGCATTAGGCTCAGTAAGTCCAAATGTTGCCAGCTTTTCGCCTTTTGCCTGCGGAACGAGGTATTTTTGCTTTTGCTCTTCGGTTCCCCATGAATAAACGCTCAGACTGTTTAGCCCGACGTGGACTGACATGGCAACACGCAAAAAGGTGTCACATGCCTCAAGTTCCTCACAAACAAGGCCAAGTGAGATGTAATCAAATCCGGCTCCGCCATACTCTTCTGGAATACAAACACCAAGAAGGCCAAGCTCTGCCATCTTTTCGAAAACGCTGCGTTCAAAATGGGCTTTTTCATCCCATTCCTTGATATATGGCGCAACCTCGCCTGCGCAAAACTCGCGAACGGTCTTTTGCAGAGCAAGATGCTCTTCTGACAATTCAAAATTTATCACTGTTTTAGGTCAACCCTCTCTTTACGGTAAAATTTTATTAAAACGGTTAAAGATATTCTGAAGTCTAGCACTTTGCCCTGTCTTCTGCGAACTGATGTGGCTTCTCACGGGCATTGAATACATAAAAACCTTTCAGTTAAGCGAACTTTACGCTAAACTTAACGTTATAAACAGCAGGGAGAGTTTCCAAGATGGTATATAAGGTGAAAAAAGAGATCGAACCGCAATTCACGCTGCTTCTGGTGGCAACGATCGTCAGCGTACTTTTATGGCTGGCATCCTGGTATCTGCCTTTCGTCGGCTACATCACCTATCCATTACAGCTTTTCGCCACGTTCATCCACGAAGGCGGACACGTCCTTGCTACTGTCCTGACCGGAAATTCCGTTCAAAGCCTGACCGTTTCGCCGGACACAAGCGGCGTTGTATGGTCGCAAGGTTCGGGCTGGTTCTCTCAGCTGTTCATTTCAAGCGCAGGTTATCTGGGTACAACTACCTTTGGAGCACTTCTGCTGGCCTGGATGCGTTACGGACTTTCCTCGCGTCATGCACTTTACTTTTCTGCCGGATTTATCGCGGTTATGACCGCTGTTTTTGGCTTTGCGGCTCCTATCTTCAATTTCTTCTCTACCGTCACCGTCGGCAGCATGGCGTTCACCGTATTTTCAGGAGCTGTACTTGCCGTTGGGCTTTTTGCCGTCGGTAAATGGGCAAGCCTGACTTGGGCGAATTTCGCAACCGCGTTCCTCGCGGTTCAGGTATTGCTCAACGCGGTATTCAGTCTCGTTGATCTGTTCTTTATCTCAACATTCACTACAGCTCATTCAGACGCGGCAAATATGGCAGCGGCAACCGGCATTCCCGGTATCGTCTGGGTCGTTATCTGGATGATGATCTCGATCGGTCTTATCTCGCTCGGCCTGCGGTTATATGCTGTTCGCGGAATGAAAGCAAAGAACGAATCTCTGTTTGAGGATTGATCTGTCCTCTGTCCTTATTAACCTTAAATTTGAACCAGCGACACGATCTCTATGACAGGCTTTTTGACAGCTTTTTTATCGCTGATATTTGTGGTCTTTACCGCGTCATCAATTAACGGTCAGATAAAAACACCTGCCGAAGCCAAGATGCCAATTCCTTTCGAAAGCTCCACACAAGCGGTTGTTGTTATAACCGAAGATGACTCGGCGACCAAGGGAAAAGCATTTTTATTTACGCGAAACAGTCCGAAAGCCAAGTGGATGACCAGCGGAGACGCGTTTCCCGTCGTGATCGGAAGAAGCGGTCTTGCGTGGGATGCTGAACAAGCTCCAAAAGATAGATCTGATACGAAAAAAGAGGGTGATGGCAAATCTCCTGCCGGTATATTCCATTTGACATTTGCTTTCGGGTCGGCAGAAAAACCGGAAAAAACCCGTCTTTCATTTATTGAGGTCGGCCCTTCTACAGAATGTGTTGACGACGTAGCGTCAGGTCATTACAACAAGATCGTTGACAGGATGAAGGTCGGCAATTTTGACTGGAAAAGCTCCGAGAAAATGCTGGAAATAGGCGAAGAATATGCCCTTGGTGTTTTCGTCGGCTACAATTCCTATCCGGTAAAAAAAGATGCCGGTTCATGCATCTTTCTTCACGTTTGGAAAGATGCAGAAACGCCGACCAGCGGCTGTACGGCGATGAGCCGCGAGAATATGGAACGGGTCTTGACATGGCTCGATCCGGAAAAGAATCCGTATCTTGTTCAAATGACCGCCGCCGATCATAAAGCGTTTGCAAAAAAGTGGAATCTGCCAACGATAAAATAACGCTGGGACAAATGCCTATCGGCACACGGCTGATAGTCCGTTCAAAAAAGGACTGGCGGTTCGCTGTTATTTCACGCGTTGTCGAAGAGACAATAACCATCTCAATAGCCTCGCCGACCGGTTACAATTACCGCATCCGCCGGACACCCGATGCGGAATTACAACTCGACGGAGTAATTCCCTACCTAATTTCAGCGGACAGCAAAGACACTTGGCGCGACAACCTCGCTCGCTTCGACACACGATGGTAGTTCGGAAATATCTTTGCGATCTCTGCTTAAAAATCACTGACCGCTTTTTATGCCTTATCCGATTTGGTAAAATAGAGTTTTGTCCAAAGTGACAATATCTATCCTATGCGGGCTGTCAGATCAAAGGAAGAAGCTGTCGAGGTACGCGGAGCTCGCGTTCATAATCTTAAGAACGTTTCCGTCTCGTTGCCGCAAAACAAGCTCACCGTTATTACAGGCGTTTCCGGTTCCGGCAAATCCAGCCTTGCCTTTGACACGATCTATGCCGAAGGACAGCGGCGATATGTAGAATCGCTCTCAGCTTATGCCCGTCAGTTCCTTGAACGAATGGACAAGCCGGACGTTGATGAGATAACCGGCATCGCTCCCGCAATAGCCATCAGGCAAAAGAATTCGACGAAAAATCCGAGATCTACTGTTGCTACCCAGACCGAGATATACGATTATCTGCGTCTTCTTTATGCTCGTGCGGGACAAACCTTTTGTCACGTTTGCGGTCGCGAGGTCAAGAAGGATTCTCCGGAATCTGCCGCTGATGAGATCATTGACACCTTAACTGAAGGCACTCGTTTTTATATCCTGTTCCCCGCTCAGAATTATGCCGCCATCCAACCTGCAAAACCAAAAAAGGTGAAGGCGGCAGATGCCAAACTAAGCCTTTCGGCATATCTGATGTCGATATTGCAGCAGGGATTTTCGCGTCTCTATCGCAATGGCGAGGTAATAGAGCTTGCGAGGCCGGAAGATTACAAGTTCTCTGACCTTAAGGATACTTATGTCCTTATTGACCGATTGAAAGCCGGGAGCGACATCAGGCCGCGTTTGGTCGATTCTCTGGAAACATGTTTTCGCGAAGGCCATGCTGCTTTAATCATCACGCCAGACGGTGACAGTTCTGCCACGTTAAAATTCTCAGACCGCTATGTATGTAAATATGACGGCACAGAATACGACGAACCGGAGCCTCAGCTTTTCAGCTTTAATTCGCCTTATGGCGCGTGTCCGACGTGTCAGGGTTTTGGCAACACGATAGGCGTTGATTACGATCTGGTGATCCCAAATCCGCTGCTTTCCATTAAGGAAGGTGCGGTCGAACCTTTTACGCGGCCCGCTCATGCCTGGGCGCAAAAAGAACTGCTCAAATACGCTGCTTCGGCCTCAATAGACATAAACAAACCGTACGCTGACCTTGAAGACTATCAGCAAAATTGCATCGTCTATGGTGACGAAGGCTGGCGCGGCGTAAAAGGCTTTTTCCAATGGCTGGACACTAAGAAATATAAACTTCACGTTCGGGTCTTCCTCGCAAAATATCGCGGCTATACAAGATGCCCTGACTGTAACGGCCAGCGTCTGCGGCAGGAAGCCCGCGACGTTAAGATCGGCGGACGTTCTTTGCCTGAGATATTGGCGATGTCGATCGTTGATTCGCGCACCTTTTTTGATGACCTGACGATGGGTCAAGAACGCGAGAAGATCGCCGAAAAGCTCTTACTGGAAATTCGCCGCCGCCTGAAATTTCTGGTTGATGTCGGTCTTGATTATCTTACGCTTGACCGCCTTGCTGCCACACTATCCGGCGGAGAAGCACAGCGTATCCAGCTTGCGACAAATCTCGGCTCGCTGCTCGTGGGCACGCTCTACGTTCTGGATGAACCGAGCATCGGACTTCATCCGCGTGACAACGAACGCCTGATCGGCATCCTGAAAAACCTCCGCGACATCGGCAATACGCTGCTGGTCGTGGAACATGATGAAGAAACGATGCGCGCGGCAGATCATATAGTTGACATCGGCCCATTGGCAGGAGAGTTAGGCGGCGAGGTCGTTTTCGAAGGCTCTTTTGAAGCCCTTTTAAGGTCTGAAACTTCCCTTACGGGAAGATATCTTCGCGGAGATTCTTCCATTAAGATCCCGATGAAGCGGCGCGAACCGGGAGATGAAAAGATCGTCATCAAGGGTGCCAGAGAAAACAACCTAAAAAATGTCGACGCTGAGATACCGCTCGGGATGCTCGTTTGTGTTACGGGCGTTTCCGGTTCAGGAAAATCCACGTTGATCCACGATGTTCTATACGCAGGTATAAAAAAGAAACGCGGTGAATGGAACGGCCATGTCGGGCTTTTCAAGGAAATGACCGGAACTGAACATATTGATGACGTTATCCTCGTCGATCAGTCGCCGATCGGCCGCACACCGCGTTCAAATCCGGTGACATATCTAAAGGCCTACGACACGATACGTGAGGTTTACGCTTCGACGCAGGCTGCAAAAACGAAAGGTTTTGGGCCTTCGCATTTTTCATTCAATGTTCCCGGCGGACGCTGTGAGATCTGTCAGGGCAGCGGAACGGTTACGGTAGAAATGCAGTTTCTTGCCGATGTGGAATTGACCTGCGAGGATTGCCGCGGAACGCGATTTAAGGATGAGGTTCTGAGCGTCAGATACAAGGGCAAGAACATCCACGAAGCTCTGGAACTGACCGTTCACGAAGCGATCCTGTTCTTTAAGGATGTGAAAAAACTTGTGACGCGGCTTCGTGTTCTTGAGGCGGTAGGGTTAGGTTATCTGCGTTTGGGACAATCGGCAACGACGCTTTCGGGCGGTGAGGCTCAGCGTGTAAAACTTGCTTCTCACCTCGCTCAGAAAACAAATTCAAGAACGCTTTTCATCTTTGACGAACCAACGACAGGATTGCACTTTGAGGATATCAACAAACTGCTGCAGGCTTTTCGTGCGCTGATGGATAACGGTTCGAGCATTGTCGTCATCGAACATAATCTTGACGTCATAAAGACCGCAGACCATATAATCGACCTCGGCCCTGAAGGCGGTATCGGCGGCGGAAATATTATCGCTAAAGGAACGCCGGAGCAGATAGCTGCAGACCCTGACTCACACACAGGACGCTACCTTACATCTGTTCTCTCAGTAAGTCGATGAGAGGCTTTCCAGACTCTGACAAACTAATTAAAGTTTCGGTTGTCACAGTTTTTCAATTCTTCGGGGCATTCACCAACCTGAACCCAATCGTAGAAATCGGCGGGACTGCGTTCGATAGCATAGAAGACCTTTTTGATCGTAGGGAATTGTTTCAATGTTGCCTCGATACTTGAAAAAAAACCACCTCCGCAGCTTGTGGTCGCACTACCCATTTTTTTATAAACGATCTTGTCAAAATTTATGTAAGCGGCCCCATTCTTGATATTTATGCTCTTCAAAATGCCGCTGGTTTCTTCCGGTGAGAATGACACAAAACCTTTCTTCTCTTCTTCGGGCGTTACGCCCTTGAAAAGCTCTTCGAGAGCTGCTTTAGCGACACCTGTTGTCTTTGGTATCTTACGTTCGGTCGGTTTTACGTCTTGGCAATCATCCAAGTCCGGGTCATTGATCGTATTCAGAAAATAGACCTTTATGGTCATGGTCTCGGTTTTCTGAGCGAATGCCCCGACTGTCACCACAGCTATAAAACAAATTGTTAGAAATGCTCTCATAAGATTGTTATGCAGACGTTAGTCGTCACCAAATTTTGCCCGCCATATCGGTGCGATCTGTTCCATTATCTTGCAATCGCAATAGCCGCCGTTGTTGGTGAGCCAGCTTGTGAGTTTGCCGAAATCGAGCCGGTTGTCCATCATGAACTTCATCGCATGGCGAAGGCTGTGGTTACATTCCGCGTCATAAAGCTCGTCCTCGACATAATCCAAAAGCTCGCTGATCGTCACTTGTCCGGCAGGCAGCAGCTCCAGAAAACGCTCAAGCTCTTCCCCGCTTAGCTGTTCCAGATTATCGATCTCTCTTTTCTTTAATATTGCCATCTTAGATCCAGGTTTTTTCTCACTTAGTCCATTCCACGCGAGTGCAATGCCTCTTCTATTTCGCGGTTCTTTATTCCATCACGGCCGTCATATTTTAAAAATTTGGGTAAGAAGAAGGCAGCTCCGAGAACCGAAAGAACACAAAGGATCCCGCCAGAAACGAGCGCCGCTTTCACACCAAATTTTTCTGCAACGATACCCATTTTAGCACTACCGAGCATCGGGCCGGAGAGATAGCTGATCATTTCAATGCTGGCCATACGTCCGCGCATATGGTTTGGGATGGTCTGATTCCATATCGAACCGCGAAAGATGCCCGAGATCATATCGAAAAAACCTGCGGTTCCGAGGCATACCAAAGCCAGTACGATACCGTCGGCCATACCAAAACCTATAATGCCAACACCCCATAGAACTGCCGCTACAGTGACCATCAACCCGTGACGCTGCACTTTTTTGGTCCACGCAGAGGTCAGGCTTGCCGTTAATGCGCCTATTGCAATCGCTGCCGGAAAAAAACCTACATAACCTTCGCCAAAATATGCAGCCAGTGCGGGATAGAGTGCCTGCGGCATCGCAAAGAACATCGCCGCCATATCTATGAAATAGGTTCCCAGCAGTTCTTGCCTGGAAACGGCATATTTCCAAGCTTTTATGATCGAGGAAATGCTCGGGCGGTCAGCATTTTCCGGCGAAGGTACCGCCGAGATCGCATATACGGCGTAGATCGTCCCAACAAATGTAACAAGATCTATGGCATACGCCCACGCCGCTCCCAGCGTTGCCGCCACGAGTCCGCCTATAGCCGGACTTATGATCGCCCCTAGACTCCACCGGATGGAATTCAATGCCATTACGGATGTCATCAATTCCGGTGGTACTACCTTCTGGATGAACGCCTCGAACGCCGGCCTTTGTATCGCCGCAAGGCCAGCGTGAATGGCGACACATACGAACAGCACCCAAATATGAGGCTCCGCCAGCAGTGAATTTATCAATAGGAAGACCGAAGCTGCTCCCTGGCCCAGTTCCGTCCATCTGAGCAGCCGCCGCTTGTCAAAATAGTCCGCCATCGCCCCGCCAATGAGGGCAAGTATCAGCATTGGGAAAAATTCGGCAAGGTAGATGTACCCGACCATCGCAGATGATCCGGTCAACTGATACATCTGCCACGGCACGACGATCACCGTCATCATCGAGCCGAAAAACGAGATAAGCTGCCCAAAAAAGAGCAGCCTGTAATCGCGCGAAACCTTAAGCGGGCTTAGATCCAACAACATATCAGTTCACCGCCATGACGTCACGGAGCATCGAGGCTCTTTCCTGAAAACGGGCCTCGAATACGCAGGATCAGAACCTCCTTTCCGGCCAGACAAAACAATATCCTGTATCGTCCGAAAACCATTTGTCTGATCTCTTGCTCAAACTCGGCCGATTCTGGTGCGACGGGAAATGCCAACGGCTTCTGCGAGAGAGCGACCACTGCCTTTAATTCGATCTCATCCAACCAAGTCTCCGCCTCATTAGGCCCCCAGTTTTCAACACCCCACCAAAATGCGTCATGCAGGTCATTCTCAGCCTGAGTGCTGAAACGTACCGTGTGCTTTTTCATCGTTTCCTTTTTGAAGATTCAGCATTTTTGCGAAGCCCTGCGAATACTTTTTCAGAGGTAGGCCATTTATGGGCATTATCTACATCCGCAACGACAGCTCTGAGTGCGGCTACTGTTTCGTTGTATTCATTTCTGTCAGCCATGGCCTGATAGCTTTCAGCGTCCTGAACAACAACAGCGGCTTTGCCATTGACTGTAAGTATCAGAGGCTTTCCTGTTTCTCTTACCTGCTTCACGAATTTTGAGGCGTTTTGCTTGAAATCGCTAAGACTTTGAATATCCCGTATTATTTTCATAATAGGAATATGGCAGAATTTCGTACTTAATTCAAGACCTAATTTGGGTCTGCCTTAAATACTCAACCTATCATTTCTAGACGCTGTGTATCTTCAGCTTGAACTCGTCATTGGAAGTATAGACCTCAACACGCTTGCCCGATATTCTTTCCGACTGTTTAAGGATCATCGGCAGGCCGCCTTGCGGAATGGCCGTTCCGTATTCCCTTCTGGAAAAAACGGCGGCTATCTGTGGGTTTATCCTCTGAGTTATCCCGTAACGGATAGCTCGCGATGCAGGAGGAACAAACCCGTTCGTTCGTCTCGCATTGATGAATTCGATAGAGCTGTCGTAAATATTTATCCTCGATGGAATGTCCCTATAGACCAGATCGCGGTGAACTAGCATATTGGCAACAGCCTCGCGGATCGAATATAGGTGATAGATCGGCCTCGGGTTTACATATAACTGCTCGCTCTTTGGCCGTCGCTTCGGGGTATCTTTTTCCAGATCGCAATAACGGTGAATGAACCGCACTATCTCTTCATACTGAAAAAGAAGATTCCCCGTAATGTCCGTGCTTTCCACGAGCTGAGCGTCACCATTGTCACCTGAATATCGCCTGACCGTAATAACAGAACGCGGAAACAGTCTTTCGATGCTCTCCTTCTTTCCAAAAAGCACCAAAGCCGAGACTGTCGGATAAAATTCATCCGCAACCCCTACTGCCATCAGCATATCTTTTTTGAGGAACTCAGCAGTGTTGTAGAGATTGGAAATGACATTTATCTCTTCAAATCCCTTCGCAAAGGTCCACAACAGGCCGTCGTCAAAGTCATCCTCTGTGGACGTAAAAAGCGGTATATTCTCATAACCTAAAGGCCGCACTTCATCCAGCCATATAGAAAGCTGTTCTCTGGTCACTTCCCGCTTCTCATTGCCAAACCTCATGTAAAAGCGGCCGTCACGAGTTCGGTAAGGCCGCTTTCTAGGTTCAACGTCGAGAGCGATCACTCGCTTTCCGCTGTCAAAAGCGATCGTGTCAATTATCGGGACCAAAGGCGGTACGATCTCTTCGCGGCAAATTCGGTTCAGCTCTGTGATTATCTCTTCCGGATTGGCAACGCCCTCAATACGGAGTTGATCATTGACGCCGAAAATAAATGTTCCGCCGTCGGTATTTGCCAGAGCAACGATGCCCTGCGTGATCTTTTCAGAATTAGAAAGTTTTACCTTTAGTTCAAGGTATGTGTCCTCGCCGCCGCGTATAAGACGCAGCAATTCTGTCCGGGTCGTGGTTTGTGTAGGTTGATTTAAAAGGTATTCCTTATGGGAAAGTTCGCCAGGGCTTTCGTATCGCTGACTGTGTCGAAATCGTCTTCGCGCCATAAAGTGCGGCGTGTGTTTTTTGTCAAGACGGATCACACCGAGGTTCCGCCCGAATGCCCTTCAACGAAAAGCATCGCTGGATTCGGCCTCAAAAAGCCTGTTTATATTCAAACATTTCGCGTCCGAAAAGTAAAAAGAAGTGTCAGGACTGTAGCAGAGGAACGATGTCCCGCCAGTCCGATTTGCAACAAGTGTTGAAAATGAAATGATTGGAAAGGCTCGAGACAAAGCGGTAATATATGTGAATCTATATTATGGGAAATATTGAAGAAGGAAGATTTCTATTGGGCGAGAAAGTCAAAATTTCCTTGAATCACCATTGGGCAAAAGGGGCAACAGGAGTGATTGCTGTTCCGCCTGATGCTGTAAACGAGATGTTTGAAGACTGGAATGATGGTTTTTACAGGGAAGTCAAAACAACTTGTGGAGAAAAGCGATTTTATTGGATCAAGTTGTACACATCACAGCTAGATGCAGACGGCGATGGCCCTTATGAACAAGCAGAAATAGAATGCAATTATATTGAGCGGGTTATTTAGTGTAAATAAAATGTGCTTGTTCAATTAGAATTGAAGGTGTTAAGTGGAACAAACTCAGACATAGAATTCCAACAGAATCTAATTAAAGAGTAATGTGTTGTCAGTAGTCAGACGGCTGCTTGATTTGCCACTGACTACTGACCATCGACTACTGACCACCTCACTTCAGATCTGCTATCGAAGCACCAAAATTTATGTGATACGGGTGTTCTCCCAATACAAGAGCAGGAACGGACTTAACTCCCGCTCCTTCCGCTTCGCCGATGCGGTCTTTTGCCTCGCCAAGATGTACGACCTCGACATCAAAACGTTCCGGGTCTATCGCATCTGCGATCATTTGTTCTGCGTCAAGGCAAACGGGACATCCCGCGTGGTAAAATACTGCTTTCGTTCTCATTTGTTTTTTCCTTCCTTATTGAGTTAATGTTTGGTTATATAACCTCTGCATCTGTAAAATTAGCAAAACCGAAAGAGCGATATAAGTAGGCACTTTTTGGTTCCCTACTTACTTTTCGGTTCATTTTTATGCAGCCAAAAGAGAAAAAAATAATTGAAAGGCCGCAGGTAAAACGGATGGTCGAGAACATCATCAGGTGCAAATGGTCTCTGTCTGTGCTGGATATGGTCAAACGCGGCGTCAACCGTCCCGGAGCGATGGAACGAAGTGTTGACGGCCTGACCACAAAAGTGCTCAACGAACGCCTTAGAAAACTCGTTCGCTTTGGCATATTGCAAAAGACCATTTACCCTGAGATACCACCGCGTGTCGAATATGAGTTCACGGATTTTGGCCTGAAATTCGTCAGATTACTAGACACTATCGAGGCCCTTGAAACTGAGATCGCCAATTGACACCTTTTAAACCGTGCAGAACGAAGCCGTCACATCATATTTAAGTCTGGGTTCCAATCTTGGCGACCGTGCCGGTAATCTTTTGATGGCCACTCGCGGATTACTTGAGGCAAGCATAGATGTTTGCAAGCTTTCCGGTATCTATGAGACCGATGCCATCGGAATGGGCGACGCACCGCCTTTTTTGAACATGGCCGCCGAAGTTCGAACCGTAAACGTTACACCGACACAGATGATGGCTCGGCTGTTGAGGATAGAATATCTTCTCGGTCGCACCGAAAAATCAATGAAGCGGCCCCGGACTATCGACCTCGACATCATCTTTTTTGATGAGAGAGTAATTGATACGCCGTTCCTGACGCTGCCGCATCCGCGAATGCATCTGCGAAGGTTCGTGCTTGCCCCGATGGCAGAGATCGCTCCTCATGCTATCCATCCGGTGCTTCACAAACCTATCGCCGATCTGCTGGCAGAAACATCGGATCTGTCGTCCGTAGCCAGATGGAACCCGTCTGCGAGAGTGAATAAGTCATCCGGTAACGGCTAGACTTGAAACCTCTAAAGGTCTAGACTTTAATTTTTCTGATATGGCCTATCTAAAACCAGATAAACCCGAAAAGGTCTATGTCCCGGCATTGCGGGCAGCCAAGGAAAAAGGCGAAAAGCTGACATGCCTGACCGCTTATGATTATCCAACCGGCAGGATAGTTGATGAAGCCGGTGTTGATATTATCCTTGTCGGCGACAGCATCGGTAATGTCATCCATGGTTACGGCAACACCCTGCCTGTTTCGGTAGATGAGATACTATCGGCCACAAAAGCCGTAAAACGCGGAGCAAGCCGTGCTCTGATCGTATCGGACATGCCTTACGGAAGCTATCACGCCGGCGAGAACAAAGCTGTCAGAAACGCCCTGAAGCTGATGAAACACGGCGGCGCCGAGGCGATAAAGCTGGAAGGCGGCCGCAACCGCGTCGAACTGGTCAAAAGATTGGTCAATGAAGAAATTCCCGTTGTCGCTCACATCGGCTTGACCCCTCAATCGGTTCATAAACTCGGAGGCTACCGCGTTCAGGGCAAAACTGAAGAAGATGCCAAACGCCTGATAGACGATGCAAAACGGCTTGAGGACGCAGGTGCCTTTGCGATCGTTCTCGAACTCGTCCCGAGAGAAGTTGCTGAAGTCGTAACAAATGATCTTTCCATTTCAACCATAGGCATCGGAGCCGGTTCTGCTTGTGATATTCAGGTGCTTGTTCTGCATGACCTTATCGGTTTCACGTTCGGACGGCAGCCGCGTTTTGTCCGGCAGTATGCGAATGTCAGTGATGTTATC
This sequence comes from Acidobacteriota bacterium, assembly GCA_019639215.1. Lineage (GTDB taxonomy): Bacteria > Acidobacteriota > Blastocatellia > Pyrinomonadales > Pyrinomonadaceae > OLB17. The sequence continues at coordinate 512 of JAHBSH010000038.1, read as the reverse complement.
GGCGAGGCCATTACCAAATGGATGGACGATGTCAGGCAGGGCAATTATCCTAACGAGGCTGAGTCATACGGCCTTCCAAAGGATGTTGACCTTGAAAAAATAAAGAAAGATCTTCCTTTCTGATGCCATGGAAATAATCAACCGACGCCAGCGAATGGCTTCCATCGCCCGCAAACTCCGGCGGGAAAATAAGACGGTCGGATTTGTCCCGACAATGGGAGCATTGCACGAAGGCCATCTCGAACTGATCAGGCAGGCGAGACAAATGTCAGACGCGGTTATAGTGTCGATATTCGTCAATCCGGCTCAGTTCAACGACCCAAAAGACCTCGAACGTTATCCTCGTGATCTGGCTGCCGATGCTGCTTTGCTTGCTGAATATGATGTGGATCATATTTTTGCTCCGGAACCCGGCGAAATATACCCTGAAGGCTTTTCTACATACGTTTATGTTGAGGGTTTGACCGAAAATCTTGAAGGGGCTTCGCGGCCTGGGCATTTTCGCGGTGTTG
>JAHBSH010000037.1 GCA_019639215.1 Acidobacteriota bacterium | reverse complement strand
CGACTATCGGAGCCGGTCGTCCGCAGATAAGAACCTCTCCCTTATTAGAAAGGCATCTCGGATATCCATCATTATAACCTACCGGCAAGGTTGCTATGCGGGAAGCCCGCTTGGTTGAGAAAGATCTGGAATAGCCGATCGAGGTTCCGGCAGGAACATCTTTTATAGCGGCGATCTTTGTACGTAGAGACATCACAGGTTCTATACCTGTTATCTCATTTCCAGCCGGAAGTATGTCGCCCAGACCGTACAACAAACCTCCGGGCCTGATCAGGTTTCCGTGTGAGTTCCGGTTCATTACAATGGCGGGAGAATTTGCCATGTCGATGATCTCAGGCTCTATGCCTTTTGATCTGAGCAGGGAAACGCATTCGTTGAATTTGGCGATCTGCCGTTCGGTAAACTCCGTCTCGGTAGGGTCGTTAGCTGCTGCAAAATGGGTCATAACGCCAGTAACCCTAATATTTTCAAAATTTAACAGATTGTCAATAAATGCTGAGAGTTTGTCTGGCTCAACGCCGACGCGTCCCATGCCCGTATCAATTTTGATATGAACGTCAACAGTGATCCGCTGTTCTTTAGCAGTGCGGTTCAGGCTTTCGGCCATTTCAAGATTCAGGACAACAGGCGTGATCTTCTCACGAATGACACGGCCTTCGTCACCCGGCCAAATGCCGCCAAGACATAGGATAGGTTTTGAAATGCCTGCGTTGCGAAGCTCGATGCCTTCTTCCACGATGGCAACACCGAACCAATCAGCTCCAGCCGTTTCCAGGGCTTTTGAACATTCGACCGCTCCGTGTCCGTATGCATTTGCCTTCACAACGGCCATCACTTTAGTCTCATCAGAGCAAAGCGACTTAATGATATGAAAGTTTTTTACGAGTTTTGCCAGGTCTATTACGGCCACGGTCGGTCGGAAATTCGGTGAAACAAAAGCTTCGAGATCTGGTGAATTCATTTAGATATACGGATCGGTTTTGAATGCTGCCTTGGCTTATCGCGGATTCAAGCATCACATTAACTGTCAGTTGCTGACACTTAAAGTTGTCCCTTAAGCCTTTTGATTAGCCCTTAACGACATTTTATCTTAAAATTGCTGTCATTCAACGCGTTAAAAGTCGATTCATGCAAAAGATAACAAGCAGAAGTAACGAAAAGGTCAAACTTTTGAGATCAGTTCGCGATGGCCGCGAACCGGGACTTGTTTTCATCGAAGGCCAGAGGCTTGTCGAAGAGGCGTTGAAAGCCGGCGTTCGAGTGCGTCTTGCCGCTATTTCGTCTGACACGGTAGATCGTGAAGATGAACGGCTACTGTCCGTGCTTACGAGTGGTATTGCCGATGAGATCATAGAGATCCCACGCTCTTTGTTCGATCAGATCGGCGACACGGCATCACCGCAGGGGATCATTCTTATCGGAGAAAAACCACCGCAAGGCCCGAGCCAAATTTTACAGGCGTTGAATGGCGGAAAGTTTGATATACCGGTAATTGTCTATCTTCACCGGATCAATAACCCGGCAAATCTCGGAGCTGTTATTAGAACTGCCGAGGCCGCCGGTGCCGTCGGAGTCGTTACTTCGTCGGGGTCGGCAGATGCTTTTTCGCCAAAGGCTCTTCGCGGTTCTATGGGGTCGGCGTTTCGTCTTCCAGTCTGGGAAAAGGCGGAATTTGCCGATATTGAAAGGTTTTGCAAGGATAATGCCCTAAAAATAGTAGCCACAACTCCGGCAGGAGCCAAAGATCATCGGGAAATAGGATGGAATGGTCCGATATTGCTTGCTTTTGGCCCGGAGGCCGACGGATTGCCCGACGAGATGCTGGAAAGTGCGGACGAACGTGTGGCAATAAAAATGAGACCGCCTGTTGAAAGCCTCAACCTGGCGATCTCATGCGGAATCATTCTCTTTGAAGCCCGCAGAACTCGGGACGGTTATTGACCGTTTGCCGTGTTCGCATTCTGTGCGGTGTTTGCCGCAGAGTTGCTGTTTTCAGTTTTATCGGCGGCAACAGCATCTTTCAGGGCTGTGTATTCCTTCTTGAACACCTCAAAGATGACAGGGTTCTGAGTTATCGCCGTACCTGCGGCTATTTCTGCCGCAAGCCTTTCGGCGTCATTATGATTGGTTTCGGAAAGCTTATCTTTCGCCAGTCTGAACTGGTGTCCGGCGGCAAAAGCATCGCCCGATAAAAGCTGTGCTCGTCCCAAAAGGTAATGATCGACCGCATCCTTCGGATCAGCTGCGCGGGCTTTAAGATATCCGGCCGGATCGGCGTCCACTAATTTGAGGCCTTCAGAAAAAGCATTCCTCTGTATATCGGAGGTCTTTTCAACAAGAACAGGCGGAGCCGGTTCCGGTTCTATCGGATTGTTCTTGTGCCAGAGATAATAGCCGGAGATGCCAAGCAATCCGCCAAGTATCAGCCATATAAGAGATGAGAGGATGGTTCCGACAACCGTTCCCGATGATATCTTAGGAGCAGGTTCAACAGCACGAACTTTGTTGCCGAACATTTCCAGATCGCGATCCTGTCCGGCAGGCTGAACGGCCGGAACTACAACGCTTTGCGATGTATATTCTTGAGGTAAAGATTCCTCAACAGCAGGCTCATACGACGTTTCTGCGACCGCCTCTGCAACTGTGGTTTCCTGCGTCAGCCATTCATCATCTGCCGTATCTTCAGTTACGGCAGTTTCGGTAATGGCCTCAGGCACATCTGCTTCTGTCGTGGCTATTGTTCGAGCCGTGGCAACGGTCTCATCCTCTTCCAAGACATCAGCGATGAAATTATCCGGTTCCGGCCGGGGAGAATCGTCATATTCTGTCCCGACGGTCTTTATGATGATCGCGGTCAGGTTGTCTTCGGCTCCGCGTTCATAGCAGAGATCTTTCATCTGTTCGCACAGCATTTCCGGACTCATGCCCGTGGCCAGCAGGTGTTCCAGTTCGTTATCGCTGATATGACGTGTTATGCCGTCAGAGCAGAGAAGATAGACAGAACCTGGATCGATCAGAATTGTCTTTATGTCCACCTCTACGGTATCTGCCGCGCCGACCGCACGGCTGATGATGTTCCTGCTCGGGTGTGTTAGAGCCTGTTCCGGCGTCATCCGGCCTGCTCTTACTTCTTCTTCGACCATTGAATGATCATCGGTTTCGCGGTGAAGATGGCCTTGCGGATCAAGCCGATATACACGCGAATCTCCGACGTGAGCGATCGTAGCGATATTTGTGGAAAGATGAATAGCCGCAATCGTTGTTGCCATGGATGAAAGCTGCGGCAGTTCGCTGGCCATTTGAAAGATCGCTTCGTTGGCCCTTTCAATGGCCACCTTCATTATCTCTTCTGGATCGACCGTGTCACCGTAATGTGCAAATGCCTCACCGAGTATCTCGACAGCCATTTGCGAAGCCACATCTCCGGCCTGTGCTCCGCCGACACCGTCAGCAACAGCGTAGAGATTGGCCTGATCGAGGCTTATGTACGAATCTTCGTTGACGGGCCGCTTATCGCTCAGGCCGCGGTCGCTAACCGCTGCAGAAATTATCTCGGAAGTGATCTCCATATGAGTTTCTCCTTATGAATACGACTCGTGCCTGGCCTTAACGGCAATCAAGTCAATATATTGCAATATAAAAGCTAAGGTAAAAGATGATCATTGCGAAGCTGATCGTCAAGAGCATTTCGGTGTGAAAATGCCATTAACATTCCCAACATCACAAAGCTCGTTATCAGCGAAAATCCACCGTGGCTCACAAACGGCAACGTAATTCCCGTCATAGGCAAGGCACGCGTAATGCCTCCCATGTTGACGAGAGCCTGAAATCCGATGAAAGCGGTAAGACCGATGCAACACAGCTTAGCGAACATATCTCTTGAATCCAAAGCAGTTCTGACGCCGGCACTCGCAAATACGATCAGGGCAAAGGTTATCAGTAAACCTCCAAAAAGTCCAAGTTCTTCTGCCATTGCGGCAAAGATATAATCTGAATCGGCAACCGGAATAAGCTCAGGATATCCAAGCCCTAGACCGCGGCCTGTTGTTCCGCCGGAAGCTAGTCCAAATGTTGCCTGGGCCGGTTGAAATGCCAAAATATCGAACCATGCGTCAACATTGATCGTCCGCTGAAGATTAGGATCCTGTTCCAGCATTTGTGGAAGGTTCGGATCTCGCTCGACCAATTTCTTATAATAACCGTCATAATCAGACTTCCACCATGACGTTTCAGGCGAAGGCGGTGTGAATCCGTCCAGCCACAGGTGAAATCTTTGCTGAATGCGGTCGGGAAGTATTGTCTTGACCGGCTTTGCCGCTGTAGGAAGAAGAGGGATCTTTTCCTGAGTGTTTTCAGGCAACGCTCCAACTACGAGAATGCTGATGACCAGTGCAACACTGCCGACAAGAACAAAACGCTGTGTAAAACGCCGTACGGCTATAAGGTAAAGTGTTGCGTAAACTCCGCCAAACACCATCATCTGGCCGAAATCTTTGAGCACAAAAAATGGAATGAACGGCAGGATCGCCATAAAAACAAGCGGGACGACATCCTTTGCTCGAGGAAGCCCCCAATAGGTCTGTGCCAGATTTTTATAAAAAGCCGCAAGTATGGCAGCGAAACCGATGAGAAAGGGGATCTTTGACGGTTCCCAAGGCGTCATGTTGCCGATGGATTTACCGGCGCTTGATGTTATCGCTGCGATAAAAAGCGGGACGAGCGTAAGCAAAACGATGAGAAATCCGTTACGTTTAAGAAATTCCAGAACTTTTTCATTTCTGAGCAGTAAAAATGCACCTATCAGGCCAATAAGTCCAAGTATCGGATTAACTGTTTTACCTGAAAGAAGCACGCCGCTTAAAGTTTCTTCTGAAGGCCGCGGCGTCTCTTTAGAAAGATCGACAGGCGACGGCGGCGTTGGCGGAAGTCCCATCATCTGCTTCTTTTCCGCGGAATAATTCTCCTGAATGTAATGCATCTGGAGCGTTTTGATCTTTGCCTGCCTTGCCTCGGCCTTATCACGTCTGGAGATATATTCGGGGTCGCTGAAAAGCCGGTACTGAACCGTTAAACCTATTGAAAACAATAAAATAGCGGTGGTATAGAGTGTCCAGTTGCCGGAAAACTTAAAGACATGCTTTAAGAATATAGGCAAGATCGCAAACGTTGCTAGAAGCAGAATATTGCGTATGCCGGTGTCAAAAGACGTTTCATAACCTCGTATCAATCCGCCGTAATAGATGGCATAGTGGGATATTGCCGTCAAAACGGTTATCAATACAAGGATGAAGAAATGTGAAGATGTCCTATTTCTCAACGTTTAGCCCTGATCCCTTAATAAATATCATTAAATATCGGCCTCTGACATTTAATGTTATTCTTTATCTTCTACGAGCCTTTGGCTTTGCCGGAGCCGGTTGCTTTTTCGGCCTATATTCGTCACCCAATAACCCTAATTCGCGTGCTTTTAATATTACATTCGCTGCCAGCGGTGCTGCGGTTCGCGAACCATATCCGCCGCCTTCGACGACGACAGCGATCGCCATTCTGGGTCGTTCTATCGGGGCAACGCTGATGAACCAGCTGTCAGAGCGTGTGTATGTCACCGGAGCGTCATATTCTTCCCAATTGCCGTCGGCTCCGCGTCGGCGTTTCTTTACGGTTCTCAGCTTGCCGGTTTTTTCATCATAGAGCGGCGTTTCTTTTTCAGCCGTACCTGTTTTTCCGCCTGTTCTTATGCCGGTTCCCGCTAATTTTCCCGAGATGACCGTTCCCGTTCCGCCCGGTTCTTCGGTCACAGTTGCCATGATCTGTCTGATCGCTGAGGCCTGCTGCGGTGAAAGAACTTGTGAAAAAGCTTCGGGCGGCCTGTCCGCCTCGATACGCGGTTTCATAAGTTTTCCTTCCATATTTCCCGGTATCGCGGCGATCATCGCCATTTGCAGAGGCGTCATTTGCCCCGCATAGCCCTGTCCCATGCCTTCCAGGCCGATATCAAATAGGGAAATGTCCTGTCCAGTGACAATGGTTGACTGCTGTGGAGCGAGGGCGTTTGATATCGCCGAAGTGCTTGTGTTCAAAATCGACGGAAAGAATTTTGACATCAATGCTTCGCCAGGAGTTTCCACCGCAGAAATACCGACGGTCTGAGCAGTTTCTCTGATACGCTCACGGCCTAGGGCAATAGCGAGTTGAGCAAAGTACTGATTGCTCGAAACCTTGAAAGCAGCTGTGATATTTTTTTCTCCGCATCCGCCGCTGCATCCGCCGCTGACGCTGCCGTCAGGAGCCCGATTTTGACTGGAGTCAACGATAGGCAGCGAACCGCGTGTCGGTTTGTAACCTTCGGCAAAGCTCGAAAAGACAGCATTCTGCTTTCCTGCCCTGAATGCTGAGATCACAGTGAAAAGCTTAAATGTCGAACCTGGAACGTAAAATTCTCGTGTTGCCCGATTCAAAAGCGGTTTGTCGCGACGGTTTCCTTCCAGCTGAAGGTATGTGTCCAGATCACGCGCTTCGTCGAGATCAAAGGTCGGATTAGAGAACATCGCCAGAATATCTCCGTTCTGCGGATCCAGCACAACTATCGCTCCCTTTCTTCCGTCCAACTGCGCCGCTATAAAAGCCTGCAGGTCGCGGTCTATTGTTACGCGAACATCTTTGTTCTCTTCCTCAGGGCGGCGGATGGTCGTAAGAACCTCCCAAGCCTCAGGCATCGGATCCTGCTTAGTGTCATAGAGCGTGCGTTCCAGTCCGGGCGTTCCGCGTTCTGTTCCCAGCAAATGGGCCATCTCTTTTTCCAATGCAAAAGCCCGCTGAATATCACCTTTCTGATCGACACGGTAATATGCCAAAGCGCTACCTAGCTTTTCATTGCGGTCCAGCATCCATCCCCGAAGGTTGGCGGCGCTTGTTCGACGGGTTCTAAGGTCTTTATATGCAAGGGATTGGAACTGCTCGTTTGAATCGGATGCAAAATATGTCCAATAGACCTGAAAACCGAATACGGAAAACGCAAGCAGAACAAACACCACTTGCCAAACCCTTATGCTGCGGTTTGCCTTTGTTACGGTAAGTTTCTTTGTGACTTCACGTGGAATGTGAATTTCGTAAGGAAAAGGAAATTTGCCGAGGTTGTCCAGAAAGGTCAGCAGCAAGAAGCCCAGAAGGATGCCGACACCGATGATATAGATAATTGAAAGACCCGCAGGCGTGCGTTCCAATATCTGCCCGCCAAAGATGCCTTCCGGACTGAATTTGCTCCAATCTATCTGTAAAAGCAGGGTCAGTATCACGCTGTTGTTTTATCCTCTTCGTTTAGCAGATCTTCCGCGGTCAAAGCCGGAAGTGTCGGGGCCGGGGCCGGGATAGACATTTCTACCGTCGGAGCCTGTGCCTGAACATTTTGCTCAGGTTCTTTTCTTCTGAACTCAAACCCGTCAATGATCTGGCTGTTTGTGTATTCAACGGTTGGTTCGGCCGGTGCAGTTGGCTTTTCCGGCATAGTAATTGTTACCTTGACCGCCATCGAACCAAATTTCAGGTCGCTGCCGCCATCTATCTCAACGGCTTTTCCGTACGCTATGCGTTCGCCGCCAACAAAAGTTCCGTTTGTTGAGCCGGTATCAGCAACGATCAGTTTGCCGTCATCATTCAGCATCAATGAAGCATGAAATTTTGATACGCTGATGTCGTCCAGAGCTATGTCGTTCTCTTTGGTGCGGCCTACTGAGATCCTTTTACCGACAGGCAGCTCTATCTCTTTTTCCTTTAATTGACCATTCACTTCAAATCGGACGAGAACCTTTGCTACATCTTCATTTACAGGCAAAATCTCAGGTAATTCATTAACATCTACCTTTGTGCCGGGGACGGTTACATTAATGCCTTTTTCATCCTCGTCATCAGCGTTTTTATCAAAACTGACAGATAGCTTTACGCCCTCAGTAAAGTAATCCGGCCTAACATCTACGATCAGCGGTTCCCGCGTGTAATAGTGCTTATCGTTTATGTGGTCTATCGCCGCAACTAAAAACTCGTTCTCAATAGTTTGAACAGCCTTTTCAGGATCAGCAGAAAACTTATCCCACTGCATTTTTAAGGTTATGTTGTGAGGGACGAAATACCTTCCTTTATCATCGGCGACCGCCTCGGCGTCCATAAGGAGCTTTAGCCTTTCAATAAGCTGGCTTGTTGCCAAACTGCTCGAAGGTTTCCAACGCCGTCCCGTAAGCCTGTCCAAAATATCACCGATGCGGGTCAATATTCCCTGGATCAGCCAGTCAGGCGATGAATTTTTTCGAGTTTGGGTCATCATTCCATTTTTGGCTCAAATAAATACAGGCCAATGCTTCGGATAATTTAACGAAATTCTATAGGAAATGGTTCGCTAATAAAAGGCAGGAACAGGATTCTAAAATTTTGGTTGCTGTAAAATGTTTAACTTTGTATAATAATTTTGGAAAGTGTTTAGCTTTCATATTTTCTTACCCTTGTATGCTCCTATTCGACTCTTCGGTCGGATGTTCACCTAAAAAAGGGAGCAAGTCCTCGAAAACAAAATCGGAATAAAGGCGACCGCTTATGATCGTTAATCAGCAAAAATCTGCGGGAAAGAATGGAGCTGCCGTGTCATTGGCAAGTTCTAGCAAAGGCAACGGTGGATATTCCATCATTGAGATGCTTGGTGTTGTAGCCATTTTGGTGGTTCTAACGGCAATTTCAATTCCTTACGCGTACAACTACAACAAGCTTTACAGGACCGAAGATCAGGCTCTCAAGATCATCGACATGATGCAGGAAGCCGGTCAGAGAGCTTTGACACGCCGCCGCACGGTGCGTTTTGAGATAGATCTGACCGAGAACAAAATGCACATCATTGATGAGCCGACGACCGGCCCGCATGAACTGATCCGAAGTGTCGATCTGCTTCCAACCTACGAAGTGATGGTCGATGAAACGCCGTCCGGTATCACTACTCCAAGTCCGCCGGATTATCCGGTCGCTGAGTTCCTTAGCGACAATTTTGGTCATACAAAGCCTGACGGAACTGCCGTTGTCGGGAACACGGTATGGCAGGCTCGATATCGCAGCAACGGCTCGGTCATCGGGCCTGATGCGACACCTGTCCCGCTGAATGCCACGCTTATCCTGTGGCCGCCAAAGCCTGGTGAGCCTACAGAGGCAAATTCACTTGGTGAAGTGAGAGCTCTTACATTGTTCGCAGGCAGCGGGGCCATGAAGTATTGGAAATACAATGGTACGGAGTTCGTTTCTCATTAAGCAGGAACCTCAGCATTTTGAGGAAAGAGAGGAAATTATGCGGAATATCAAACAGGCAGATCAGCAATCAGGTTTTTCATACGTTGATGTAATGGTCGCCATAGTTATCCTGCTTGTCGGTGTGCTTGCCATGATGGCGGCAATATCGGCTGCGGTCGTTAGGGCAAAGGGCCACGAACAGCAGAACCTTGCCAAACAGGTCATTACCTCAACCATGGAAGGGATAATGAGCGTTAAGGAAGAAGGTAACAACCCGGACGTATCCCTTAAATGGGCGAGACTGGGAAATATCGGCAATAACTATGAAGGCGGTGTGCCGCAGGGAATATTCCTGAACGACTGGCATACGGTAATGGAAATGCCAGGCCCGGACAATGTTCTCGGAACAGTGGATGACGAAGGGACAGAGATGCTTGGCGTCAGGCGTCAGATAATAATAACTGATATTTGTTCGCCGGATCAGCCCTCGATAGCTTGCGACCCTCCGGGATCGAATCCGGTGACAGTTCGGTCGATCCAGATAGAGGTTTCGTACTTCATCGGCTCAGTTGAACACATCGAACGAGCCGAAACGCTTGTCACACATTATGCGGCCGAATAAGAGAGAGGACTAGGAAAATATGTGCGCAAATAACAAAAAAATGCGTGGAAATGCTGAAAAAGGGTTCTCCCTTATCGAATTGCTGTTCGCGATGACGATCTTTCTGATAGTCACAGCAGCCATATTTGGCGTGCTTCAAATGGCTCAGAAGAACAGGGATACTCTCAACCAGCTTATCCCTATCAACAAGAGCATTCAGATATCTTTGAACCTTTTGGGAAGAGACACTTACAACACTGGTTTCGGTTATCCAAAGATCTCGGGTTCGGTGCCGCGTCCAACTGACGGCAGGGTCGAAATTCTGCTTGGCCTGCCGACATCGCTGGGATCGAATGGAATAGTGCCTATCATTGATGGCAACGCTCTCCATTCAAGCTCGATAAATCCTGACTCGTCTGTCCTGACAGATCAGGTAACGATGATCCACGGCGATGCCAAGTTCAACACCTGCGTAGATGGAAGATTGCCGCTTGCTGCAAAATGTTCAGATCCTGACGAAGCAAATAAACCGATCATATCCATTCCGATCTCAGGAAGAGCTACCCGGAGCGGAAGCACTGTGACCGTAACTTTCCCCGAAGCGGTAAGTCATAAGTTCAGAAGAAATGATCTGATCATGTTATCAGGTGACATTGCCAACCGGATGGCTGTTGTTACGGCAATCACAGGCCCGAATACGATCCAGATAACCAACGGCGATCCGCTGAATATCAATCTGGCCAGCCATATGGCAATTCTGCATAATGTCGATGTTTCGGTTCATCGTGTGTTCATGCAGACATATTTTGTTACGCCGGAAGGGAACCTGACACGCCGCAGCTATGGCAACGATGAAACGCTCACCAGCGTCGGTTACAAGGACAACGAGATCGCCTACAACGTCTCAGATTTTCAGGTTGAGTATATTTTGTCCGATCAGACAAAGGTCGATCACCTGAGGAACGCGTCTAATGTTCCTGGAGCAAGGGCGGCGGACGTCCGTCAGATCAAGTTTACGATCAATGTCATCGGAAACGATTCGGGACAAGCCCTAACGGCGACAACCACTATGTCCGCCAATTACAGCACAAGGAATCTGGGATTTGAGGAACTTTAAAGAGATCAGAGGCAAAGAAATGAAACATAACCTGCAAAACGGAAGTTCGGTGTCATCAAATAGAGATGGCGAAAAAGGTTCGGCCATTGTCATAGCATTGTTCGTGTTGGTGCTTTTGGCAGGGTTCGTTGCCCTGGCAACGACGCGGACGGCCAGCGAGGCGATGTCTGTTGCAAACGAAACGGCTGAAGGCAGAGCTCTATATGCTGCGCAGGGCAGTCTGGAAATGATGACCAGACGCCTCAATAACCATTTTGGTAAAAAGCTCCGTGCGACAACGAGCGACCTTGATGCGATCAGAGATCCTTCCCAGATCCAGGCAGTTGATGGTTTTGACAGGTATGAATTTGACCAGAAGATCGGTGAGATCGGCATGGACGAGGATCAGAAATATACCGTCATTACCGGCGGTCCTTTCTCAGGCCTTTTTGCCGGACGCGATCATTACCGTCTAAGCACGACCGTGACAGACCCGAATGGAATTGAGGTTGAGCTTGCACGTAACGTAATTGCCAACCGTATCCCGATCTTTCAGTTCGGTATATTCTATGATGACGATCTTGAACTGTTCCGTCCGCCGTTGTTCAGCTTTGGCGGCCGCGTTCACTCAAACAGGCATTTCTTCTTGTCACCCGGTTCCGAAGGTGTTTATTTTGACTCACGTATAACGGCCGCCGGCCACATTGTGACCGAATCATGGAGAACAGGGTACAGCGGCGACAACTATAACGCGACATATATCAAAGATGCATACGGTGATTTTCAACTGTTGAACAGAAACGAAGGCAGTGTCAGGAACGGTGCAGGTAACATACTACGTAATGAACCAACGCCGAAATGTACGGCGGTCGAGGATTTTCCCGGAAGCATCAATAACGCAGGCTGGTCAACGGCGCAGGCCAAATTTGGCGGAAATCTGGTCAACAGAGCTCCGGAATTAAGACTTCCGCTGAAGATCGGTACCGATTGTGATTCAATGGGTGACCTTATAGAGATACTTAAGCGTCCCAAAAATATTGGCACAGACTTGGCGGTTACGGCCGCTACCAAGAATAACTTGAATCCTCAAGTGCTGCCTGTAACCGCGGCAAATGCCGATGACGAGATAATGAAAGAATCTCGATATGCCAACAAACGCGGGATACGCGTCAGTATTGCTGATTCGAAACGTAGGCTCCCTGGCTGTGCAGCGGCAAATGCAACTGACAGATGCGGAAAGAATCTGTTGTTGGGAATGGGCAGCGGCAGTACCGATGTTAATGCACGAGTGGCACGTATGATGAAATCATCATTTGATGCAACCAATTATGAGATCACTCCTTTGAACGCACAACGATTTGATGATGAGCTGCCTGGTCTTCCAACTTCTGAGGCCGGCCCAACAGGCATCTGGGTGAAGGTTGAAGCAGTAGGCGTAGATGATACTACGGGTGATATTATCTCTCTGGACATAACTGAAGAGTTCTTGAGCCTTGGTGTCACTGACCTGCCTTCACATCTTCGTGTATTTAATACCAGTACTGGCAACTGTTCTACCATAACTGCAAACAGAGTTTGCTTTAATAATGAGACAGGATCTCTGACAGACAACGGGTCTCCTACAGCACCAAGTGCAGAACTTAATGCGACAACCGCACAAAGTCCGTACACATTTAGAGACACGCGGTCAATAATTAAGATGCAACGCTATGACATACCGGGCAGGACAGATTCAAATTACAGACTTAGCACTACAAATCTGAGGACCGGCGTTGGTTCAGATACGGGCGCGGGTGAAAAGACCATCGACGGACAACGATTCTATTATTGGGCAGAGAATGTCAGTCCATATTCCCGGCACGCATATATCAGGCAAAGTTCCGGAGCTTATGCCGAGCACAGGCTTCTTCCTTTTCCTATCAAAATGTTCGATGGCCGAGAAGGGCTTTATTATGACAATCGATCGACAACCGCAGATGGAGATACATTTAACCTGCCTAGAAACGGGGTTATGAGTATGGTCGATATTGATGTTGCTAATCTTCGCAGATTCCTGAGAGGTGATTTTGACGGATTGTTTCCAGCCGGAACAGTCTTTGAAGAAGCCACCGGAAATACACTTCGCGGAGGTGATATTCCACAGGACGGCGGTTGGGTGCTTTATGTTTCTGACCGTCGGGGCGACTATGACTTTGACGGTGAATACGACATGGAAGACGTCTATGGGCCAAATGACGGGATCTTGCAATCAGGAGAAGATGCAAACGCAGACGGTTTCCTGAATGAAAGATATGGACGTGAAGCTGAGCGGTATAGAGGAACAAATTCTCGTAGAACTCCCGAGGAAGCAGCATTCTATGACCACAGATATTACCGTCGTGGTATACGCCTCATAAATGGAACTGTTTTGCCGGGGATATATGATTCTGCCACTCAATCAAACACTAAGGGCTTTACGGTTGCATCTGAGAACGGAGTCTATGTAAAGGGGAATTATAATGCAACAGGGTTATCTGTTGCGCCGCCTTCAAATGCCAACTCACCGTACAACAACTATCGTCCTTTTGATACAGCGAATCATATTCCGGCATCTATAGTTGCCGATGCTGTGACTATACTTTCAAATGCATGGAATGATTCTCAGAGCTTCAGAACTGCTCTTGAACCATCTAATCCTAGTCAATCACGTGTAGCATCTAACACTACCATAAGGTTTGCTATGATATCAGGCGATACGATAGCAACAAGGTTGGAAACTCCAAATCAGGGTTCGACTGCGAGCGGTGAAAGGACGAACGGCGGTGTGCACAATTTCAAGCGGTTCCTCGAACATTGGTCCGGACAACGGCTTGATTACGCCGGATCGCTTATCAATTTGTTCAATTCTCGCAACAACAGCACACCGTTCAAATGCTGTGCGTTGGTGTATAACCCGCCGCGTCGTAACTGGGTGTTTGACAGTACGTTCCTCAATCCGAACAGATTGCCGCCCGGAACGCCGTATTTCCACTACGTGCAGACGACCGGCTTTATGAGAACGAATGAATAATGGCTTGAAACAGCTTTCTTTATGAGGGCGTTTCATAAATAACTAGAAGGCGAGGTTCGATAACATATTTCGGGCCTCGCCTATTCTTTTCTTCTAAGCGGCTTGCCGCTATGTTGTGCGGAAAGGCTTGCCTTTCCGGGAAAGTGCAGAAAAAATGGCGGCTTGCCGCCGATTAGAGTCAGATCGCGGGCAAGCCCGGCCGGATTAGGTGGCGCCACGGCGAAACAAGTTTCGCCGCACAACTTAGCGGCAAGCCACTTGAATCCGAAGAGGATTGATGCAACCTGTAATGCTTTCGGTTCGTTCTAAGGTGTAAGCGGCTTTTGGCCGGATTATGCGAACACGAGCGGTTCGACCTATAATGCCTTCAGACGGTTTTCTGAATAATGCGGGAGCTTTTACTGACAAATTCTCGGCTGGACAAGCGTTACGACATAGTGCGTGTGCTTGGACGCGGCAGCTATGCCGAGATATTCCTTGCCCGCGACACAGTAGCATCGCCGCATTCGCCGCATTACGAGGTCGTCATCAAGGCCCTGAACGTCTTTTTACAGAACGACCTGGATCAGGATCTTGAACGCACGTTGGTTGAAAATTTTCAGAACGAGGCGATAGCTCTTGACCGCGTTCGCCATCCCAACATCATCAGCCGGCTTGGCCACGGCACAGCGCGTGACCTTAATGGCATGGTCTTTCATTATCTTGTGTTGGAAAACATGGCAGGCGGCGACCTGCAACATGCCTGCCGCGAACGCACGCTGACACCCAGATCGGCGTTCGGCTATATCGAACAGGTCTGTGCCGGGCTGCGACACGCACACAGTCACGGGATCATTCATCGTGACATTAAGCCTTCGAACCTGCTTTTGACCAAGGACCGCTCAACGGTAAAGATCGCTGATTTCGGCGTTGCCCGCGTCCATCAGAGCGATGCTCCTATTACACGCGTCGGCACGAACATCTACGCACCGCCGGAACATAGTCCGCTTTCGGTCATAGCTGACGACAGGCCGCAGGTCAGCGAACTAAAACCTTCGGCAGACATATATTCGCTCGCAAAATCGATCTATACGCTACTGACCGGTGAAGCTCCGCGTTTTTATGCCAATAGTCCGATCACCGATCTTCCGATAACCGTCCGCAATGAGGATTGGGCAGACGAATTAAAGCGTGTCCTGAACCGGGCAACGCAGGATGACCCTGTGGAAAGGCCTCAGTCAATTGATGAATTCTGGAAAGACCTCACAGAACTGAGACGGATGATAGCTGACGCCGAAACGGCGACCAACGTGCGACCGAAACTGCATTCCGTCCCACAGCCGCGAATTTCCAAAGGCTATGTCGCTCTGGCTCCGCGAAAACCTGATTTTGATACCTCGCGTGATCTCAGGTCGCGGCATCCGCTGATCGCTCAAAATGCCGTAAAACAAGAAGATGCCGCACAGGTCATAGTAGCTGAAACACAGCATCAGCCTATGGCACGCGTTGAGAATTATTGGCCGCAATCGGATGATAAACAGAACGGCCGCACGGCAATTCATATTGATCTGGCTGACGGAGAATCTGCTGAAGAAAAACCTAAAAGATTGCGTCGAGTGCTGAATCGTTTGGCTTTTACGGTGGTTCTGCTTGCAATGTTCGGCGGCGTGCTTTACGTTACTTCTGTTTACATTCGTTCGGCGAATTTACTGCCCGGTTTCCCGTCGCTGTTCTCGTCTGGGCAGATGGCAAAAGCAACGACTGACGTTAATCTGCGTGCGGGGCCGAGTGCCAATTCGGAATTGATAGGGCTTGTTACACGTGATTCGCGGGTAAAGATAATACGAACTGACGGTATCTGGCACGAGGTCGATATCATCGAACAGGGAAGACAGGATGCCGAACAGCCCGGAAACGGCAGGGGATGGCTGAACGGCAGATATGTCAGTGTAGAATGAATGATGGCGGCGAAAGCATAGGAGAGAAGATTTGAGTATTCTGGACAAGGTAAGGACCTGGATAGACGGTGATTCGGCAGAACTCGTGCTGGAACAGGCAGCGCGTGACGCGCAGGTAAAGCCACGCTCGATCGCAGAAGAATTCATCGTGAAGATCGCCCGGGCTGTCGAAGCTGTCATGCAGAACGAGATGCTGCCTCTGCCGCAGGGAACGGCGATAATCCCGACCGAATACACGATCTTTCTTAGCGACGAGGACGACAAGGAATGGCAGGGTGCAAAGCGTCGCGGCCTGGAACAAGGTCTCTATCACATCCTTGCCGAACGGGCCAGAGAGATCGCCGGAAAGAAAAAGCTTGAGACAAAGTCTTTTGTTATCGAACTTCGCATAGACGGCACTCTGGAAAAGGGAAATGTCCGCGTTCAGCACAGCTGGGAAGATACATCTTCCAATAAAACAGGTGTTCTTGCCCGGCCCAAGGCCTCTGCCGAACCGCAGGCAGTACCGACACCGAATGTTCAGACACCGAATGTTCCTGTGCCCTCAACGGCACCTCAGCCTTACTCGCCGCCCACGCATCAGGCGGCTCCGAATTTTACTCAAAGCTCACTGCCCAGCTCGCACCGTCCGGCGATCACACAAGCTGAGCAATTGCCCAAACCGCCGGTGAGGTCATCAGAAGGCGAGGTGTTGACGAATGTCCGTCCGCGTGCTGCCGCTCTCTATAAATTGGAGATATGGCAGAACGGCGTCCGGCAAAACGTAATTCCTGTATTCAAAAAAGAGATGATCGTCGGGCGCGGTTCGCGGTCAAAACCGGTTGACATCGCTCTTTCGGGGGATTCTGAGATCAGCCGCAGACATTTAAGGCTGTTGACCGATGGCGAAGGGAATTTCTGGGTCGTCAACGAAGGCCGCAATGCGGCAAATATCGCTTCATACGAACTGCCGCAGGGTCAACGCGTTCCGCTTGCTCCGGGTGCAGGCCTGACGGTTTGCAGCTACATCCTTCGCGTTCAGATGCAGTCTTAGATCTCAAAAACTACATCATGCGATGGAAAAAAAATCCATTGTTTTCTTTCTTGGCTTACTCTGCGGTTTTGCGTGGAACTAACTTTCCTCACGCAAAGCCGCTAAGCTCGCAAAGAGAAGAAGATCCACATCATTTTCACAACACCGAATCTGCATTAGATTCCCGAACGAAAGGCAGGAAGTTCAGTTGATTTCAAGTCAAAAGGAAAGGCGTTTGTCTTTATCATTGAGAGTATTTCGTCGCAGGCTTTTTCGGCTTTTGCACAGACATCCTGCGGATAACCAAACCGCTCAGAATTGATTTCAAACTCATCCATATCCAAAATGCTCTGCGATCCGTCCGGCCAGACGAGCACATCAATGTCCAGATCGATGTAGTCCAGCGTCGAACCGTTCAGCACAGGCGGCATATTGACATTGCAGTACCAGTTGCGAAATTCGCCTTCGGGTTCGTAAAAGCAAAAGACGTTATACCAGCGGTCAAGCCAATAGTATTCGTAAGAAACAGTGCCTTTCCGCACTGTGCCGAGGTCAGGATGATGAACTTCCTTGTCGAAAGTTCCGACAAAGACAAGCAGACTTCCTTCGCGGCGGACAAGCTCACATTGCCACGAACGCCTGATGTTGTTATCGAAACTTCGTGAATTTATGGTAAAAACCTGATCGGTCATCAGTTCTTATTCTGCCTGTTTCGCCCTGACCACAAGTACTGAGCAATGAGCGTGCTGTACGACAGATTGCGATACGGAACCGAGCAGTAGTCTTTCCCAACGGCTGTAGCCGTGTGAACCGACAATTATCAGGTCGGTGCCCATTTCCTCAGCTGTTTCCACTATGCGGCTTTCGGGTGAACCGAAAAGAACATCGCTCGCAACCGACAGATCTTTGCAGATGCCTTCGAGCTTTTCACAGGTCTCGCGCAGCACTTTGTCAGCGTGTTCACGAGCCGTTTTTTCCATTTCGGTCGTATCCGGCAGATAGCCGCCGTAAATGTCTATGGCGAGCGGCACGGCCATATCGACAACGCTGATTATCCGTATCTCGTCTCCCGGTTTGAATGAGAACGATCTGAGCATGGCGATGGCAGCTTCGCTCTGTGCCGAACCGTCTATAGCAAGCAGTATCTTCATACAATTCACCTCTCGTTAAAATATCGGATACCTATATAGAATATGCGTGTATTCTAACCTGATTTTGTACCGCAGCCAAGAAAGCTTATAGGCTCATTCTTCGGGTTCGGTGCCAAAGTAGAAATGCTTTAGTTTGGTAAGCAGGTCAAAAAGGACGAGACGTTCGGTTTCGGTCAAAACGGTGAGCATCTCTTCTTCTATCTCCAGCCATTCTGCCTCGATGACCTGACGCATCTGCTTTCCGGCGTCGGTCAAAAAAATACGCGTCGAGCGGGCGTCGTCCTCAAGCCTCTCTCTGGTCACAAGCCCGAGGTCGATCATTCCGATCAGCGTCTTGTTAATCGTTGGTGGAGCGAGGCGGAGTTCCGCTGCAAGATCGACCTGTCTGCGGCCGTCGTTCTTCCAAAGTTCAAAGAGTATCGTGAGTTGTCCGCTATGGATGCCAATTGCCCCAAGGCGCTTTTCTATCCGCGACCTGTGGGCGGTGGCGACGCGGGAAAGCAGGTGATTGACCGTCTGATGAAATTGCATATGCAAGTGCTAAAGGCTTAACGTTAAACGCTTTATGCAAACAGTTAGCCCGCGAAATAGAATTTATTAGCACGCTAAGTATATATTATTAGCCAGCTAATAATCAATACTTAGCACGGTATCTTTAATTTATGAACCGGTATATAATTTCTTTATGCACAATGCACAAATGCTTAAGAACGCACGCGACCTGACCCTAAAACTGCACAAGGTTTTGATCGATCACGAAAAGATGTTTCGTGAAAGTATGCAAGGGCCGATATCGCCTAATCAGTTTCTGACAATGCTGCTTGAGGATCAGGAGTTGTCCTGGCTCAGACGCTTTTCAACATTGATCGTTGATATTGATGAGATGTTTGCACAGCGTGACGGTTATACGGATGAAGCGATAGACGTTCATCTGGACGCAATGCGAAAGTTGATAGCGGTTGATGAGGTTGACCCGGAAGATGATTTTGCGGTGAAATTTCGTTCTTCGCTTCAGCAGATACCCGACGCGGCAGCAATTCTCGGCGAACTTAAAACCTTACTTTCAGCGACGGATTAGAGTGTTTTTATCAACGTAAAAGCCTGTAAGCCATATCATGTTTCACTGATAGACTTACAGGCTTATTCTTGTCTTTATTTGGTCTTATCGGCCGCTTTTCTTCCAGTCAGAAAGGAACGATTCTATCCCCTTGTCCGTCAGCGGATGTTTTACAAGCTGTTGGATCACCTTAAAGGGAATCGTCGCAACATCAGCACCGACCAGAGCCGATTCGACAATGTGCATCGGGTGGCGGATAGACGCCGCAAGCACCTGTGTGTCGTAATCGTAATTTTGATAGATCTGCACGATCTCTTCGATCAGCTGCATTCCGTTTATCGAAATATCGTCAAGGCGTCCGATAAAAGGCGAGATATATTTTGCACCGGCCTTGGCCGCGAGTATCGCCTGTGCAGCGTTAAAACACAGTGTCACATTCACACCGGTCCCTTCGTTTGAAAGGACGCGGGTAGCCTTTAGCCCATCAAGCGTAAGCGGGCATTTGACGACGACGTTCGGGGCGATCTTCGCAAGTTCTCGTCCCTCTGCCAACATTCCTTCTGTGTCCAGAGCTGTTACCTCGGCGGAAACGTCTCCTTTCACGATCGAGCAGATCTTAGCGATATGCTCTTTAAAATCGACGTCACCCTCTTTTGCGACCAGCGAAGGATTGGTCGTTACGCCGTCGATCAACCCAAGCTCATTTGCTTCACGGATCTCGTCCAGATTAGCTGTATCAATAAAAAATTTCATTTTATATTCCTTTTGAAAATGCGGTTTTTCTAATTCTAAAACTTTCTTGTTCTACGGACAATCTGCATTGGACGGATGTTGTCTCTTTAAGCGTTACTGACAACGTTTTTCAAAGTGCCGACGCCTTCGACCGTAACTTCACAGACATCGCCCGGTTCCAGCTTTGAAACGCCGGACGGTGTTCCCGTTGCAATGACATCGCCGGGCATCAGCGTCATCTGGCGCGAGATGTAACGTACGAGAAACTCGATAGGGAAGACCATCTGAGATGTTCGGCCGTCCTGGCGGATCTCTCCGTTAACGGAACAGGTGACTCGAACGTCTGAAACATCAAGTTCTGTCTCAATAAAAGGTCCTATCGGGCAGAAGGTGTCGAAGGACTTTCCGCGTGTGAATTGAACATCGGCACGCTGTATATCGCGTGCAGTTACATCATTTAAGCACGTATAGCCGAGAACATACTTTAATGCATCTTCGTCATCAGGAATGTTCTTTGCCGTGCGTCCGATAACGATAGCGAGTTCGCCTTCGTGTTCGACCTGAGCAGACTGAGAGGGAATTATAATACTGTCGCCGCTGGCAATTATCGCCGAGGGAGCTTTCAGAAAGAGAAGAGGGCTTTTCGGCACTTCGTTACCCAACTCCGCCGCGTGCTCAGCATAATTTCGCCCGACGCACACGACCTTTGACGGAGCCGCCGCCGCAAGCAGCTTCACCTCATCCATATACCAAAGCTGCTCGGTCTTGTTCAGGCCCTCATCACAGACCCAAATCTCCTCGCCCTCGACAATGCCGATACCAACCTGTCCATTCACCCAAAATCTTGCAATTTTCATATTTAATATGATCTTTAACTGAGCCTAAGTCTCTTGTTTGGCGATTTTATATAGATACTCACCAGATTCAATTTAAGTTTTGATGTCTGACACCTAAAGCGATACATCAGCTTGAAAACTATGACAATCAAGGTACTATTTCATTCACAACATCGCTGGGTTTGCTGATATTGCCAAAGCGGTCAATGGCGGTGATGTAATAGTAGTAGCGTTTGCCTGATTCGACGCGGTCGTCTCTAAAGGTTGTTTCTTCCTGCGGCTCGGCGGTCATCGGTTCCCATTGCGAAAGTGAAAGGTCAGGGTCGGTGCTGCGGTAGATCCTATAACCGGCTACGTCGTCTTCGGGATTGGCAGGGAAGAACAGTGAGATCGAGGTCGGTGTTGCCGCGATGGTTATCGAGCCCGGAGCGCTCGGCGGAAATATATCGACCGGTTTTAGTGTAATGATGTTCGATTCCAAACTTTCGACCGGATTGCCGTCGGTGCCGAGGGATAAAGCCCTCACAAAATAGAAATATTCCGTTTCAAATTGGAAAGTGCGGTCGGCATATTGTGTGTCGATGATAGGTTGAGGGTTCAGCTTCGTTGCTGCTGCGGTCGGCGATGCAGAACGGTAAACGTTGTACCCGAGAATGTTCGGCGGTGTTGATGCATCGACGTTCGCCGTCGGCGGAGTCCATGTCAGCGACAAGCTTTCCTGGCTGAGCGTGGAAGAAAGGGAAGTCGGAGCGGTTGCGACACGTGCCGCCGGTTCCATCAAAAAGAAATTTGAGAACTGTGCCTTTTGTCCAAATTTATTAACGAACCGCACCGCGTAACGCAGGCGAACAGGTTGTCCCGCAAACCTGAGTTCGTCGCGATAGGTCATTTGCTTCATTCCGAAATCTGTTTCTTTTACCGGTATTCCGGCAATGATCAGGCTTCGCGATGCAAAATCCTCTTCTGACATGGCCTGCGGAGCCGTAAGCGGTTCGGCAAGGCGATAAACGTCAATGCGGTCGATATTAAGCAGGTCCGTGTCGGCGGCATCACGCGCGGGCATTTGCCATGAAAGTATCACCTCGCTGCCACGCTGAAAACCGCTTATGACCGCACGCTGCTGCACACGTTCCTTTGGCGGCATCGGAGCACGCCGTTTGCCACAGCTTAAGCCGATAAGCACCGTAAGCGCTATAAGACCTAAAGCTGCTTTATTCACTTTCAAGTGCTTAAACCGGCAGGCGTGTATGAGGTTCGACATATTTGCAAAGTGCTTAAACCTATAAAATGTATTGACGCAGGTCCTGATCTTTTATCAAACCGCTTAACTTAGTATCGACGTATTCGGCAGAGATGATCTGTGTTTTATCATCCAGTTCATTGCCGAGAAAACTGATCTCTTCCAAAAGCTTTTCAAGAAGTGTATGAAGTCTTCTTGCACCGATATTTTCGGTCGAACGGTTAAGCTCTGCGGTCATCTCCGCAAGTTTTGATATAGCATCATCAGTGAATTCAAGCTTAATTCCCTCGGTGCTTAAAAGCGCCTGATACTGCTTTATAAGCGAATTTTTCGGCTGGGTCAGAATGCGCTTAAGGTCATCGACGGTCAATGCTTCCAGTTCGACACGTATCGGAAATCGTCCCTGCAATTCCGGTATCAGGTCAGAAGGCTTGGCCACATGGAAAGCACCGGCAGCGATGAAAAGAATGTGATCAGTACTGACCATGCCGTAACGTGTGTTTACGTTAGTTCCTTCGACAATCGGCAGCAGGTCGCGCTGAACTCCTTCGCGCGAAACGTCCGGATTCCCTCCTGATTCGCGACCGGCAACCTTGTCTATCTCGTCCAGAAAGATGATGCCCGCGTTCTGCGTCTTGTCTATCGCCGAACGCGTGACCTGTTCCATGTCTATCAGGTTTTCCTGCTGTTCGCGGATCAGATAAGTTTTGGCATCAGCAACGCGAAGCTTTCGTTTGACAGTCTTGTTCGGAAATATATTGCCGAACATATCCTTCAGGTTAACGCCCATTTCTTCCATTCCCTGTCCGCCGACAAAATCTATCGTTGCGGGGGAACGGTCCTGGGTTTCCATCTCGATCGTGCGGTCGTCCAATTCGCCCCGGCGCAGCTGATCACGAAGCTTTTCACGTGTCCGATTATGCGGAGCCTCTGTTTCGCCATTGTCCGGATCGGGTTGCGTCTGATAATGCAAGGCCGTTGGCGGCAACAGAATATCGAGGATCATTTCCTCTGCGTTTGCTTCGGCCTGAGCCTTGACGCCTTCATACGCCGCCTGTTTGGTCATATCGATAGCGACGTCGGTAAGTTCGCGGATCATGCTTTCGACATCGCGTCCGACATAGCCGAC
The DNA here is from genome assembly GCA_019639215.1 of Acidobacteriota bacterium. Taxonomy (GTDB): domain Bacteria; phylum Acidobacteriota; class Blastocatellia; order Pyrinomonadales; family Pyrinomonadaceae; genus OLB17. Next base: position 4,569 of record JAHBSH010000037.1, on the reverse strand, counting down.
CTCGGTAAACTTTGACGCCTCGATCTTTATAAAAGGTGAATCGGCAAGACGGGCAAGCCTGCGGGCGATCTCAGTCTTACCGACTCCGGTCGAACCGATCATCAGAATATTCTTTGGCAGAACTTCCTGGGCGATCTCGGCGGGAAGCCTGTGCCGCCTTACGCGGTTACGAAGAGCAACGGCAACGGCGCGCTTTGCGTCCTTTTGGCCAACGACATATTTGTCCAGTTCCTCAACTATCTGTCGAGGTGTCAGGTCATCGAGTTTTGGTTTCACGGCGGCCTCTTTTGTTTCACCGCCCAGATAAATAGCCATTAAATTTATTCCAAATTACAACTCTTCGAGAATAATATTCGAATTAGTGTATATACAGATATCTGCCGCTATTTTCAGTGATTCAGAGGCAATTTCCGCCGCTGAGAGATCGGTATGTTTCATCAAGGCCCTTGCAGCCGAAAGGGCATACATGCTGCCCGAACCGACAGACAACAGCCCGTCGTCTGAGGCGATGACGTCGCCTTTGCCTGAGATCAGAAACTCATTTTCTTTGTCCGCGACGATAAGCAATGCCTCGAGATGCCGCAGATAGCGGTCGGTGCGCCAATCCTTACTTAGTTCGATGGCGGCACGCTCCAACTGACCCTGAAATTCACCCAGCTTTGCCTCAAATCTGGTCAAAAGCGTGAATGCATCAGCGGTTGCTCCGGCAAATCCGGTTATAACATCGCCATTAGAGATACGCCTTATCTTTCGGGCACTGCCTTTGATCACGGTATCTCCCAATGTGACCTGTCCGTCACCTGCCATGGCGATCTTTCCGTTTCGCCGGACAAGCAGCACCGTTGTAGAACGGATGGGTATATTTTGTTCGTTACGCGGCATATTATGTTAAAAGTAAATCATAGGGCTTTATTTTGAAATGCTCAAATTGACACTACCTCGATTTTATTTGAACATTGAGTATTTATGGCGGTGCGCCCAAAGATAGGACTGAGCATGAGGCTCGAACTGGAAACACGGCGTTTCTATCTCGGGCGGGATTATAGCGAGGCAGTATTTGCCGCAGGCGGTCTGCCGATACAGATACCGCTGATCGCAGACGAAAGCTATATAAATGAGGTTGTGGACGGCCTTGACGGTCTTCTGCTCCCCGGAGCTGATTGTGATCCCGACCCGGCACGATACGGCGAAGATCCGCATCCAAAGCTTGGCCGTGTGATACCGGAAAAGGACGAAACCGATCTTTTATTGCTGACAGCCGCTGAAAGAAGAGGCTTGCCGATCTTGGGTATTTGCTTTGGAATGCAGATATTGAATGTCCATCGCGGAGGCTCTTTGATACAGGATATAGAAAGCCAGGTCGAAAGCCCGATCAAGCATCGACAAGGTTTGCCGCTCGAACGGGCGTCGCATTCAGTGCTTGTTAGGTTCGAGAGCAAGCTTTCCCGGATAATGGCTTCTGCCGGCATCAGCGGTGAGGGCGGCGAACAGCTTAAAGTAAATTCTCACCATCATCAGGCGGTTAAATTGATGGGAAGGAATCTAATTAACGGGGCGATGGCGTCTGACGGTGTGATCGAGTCGATCGAAGACGACAGGGAAGACCGTTTTGTTTTAGGTGTGCAATGGCATCCGGAACTTTCATGGCGGACCGATCCGGTATCAGCCGCGATTTTTGAAAGATTTGTTGATGCGTGCCGAACCTGAAGAAATTTGCTCAGAAGACAGGGATGCGATCTTTGTAAAGCTATAGTTTAAGCAGGTGATAGTTCACTTCGTTAAGCCAATTTTTATCGTACAGGTTTTCTCAGGTGCTTTACGATGATGTGATGTAACATATCACTTTAGTATTGGAGTGCTAAGTACTTGATTTATTTCTAGTTATGTGACTGTTTGAGGTTTAGCTTTAATAATGGGTAGACTATTGCTCTATCTCTCAGGTTAATTCTAGAAACTTGCTAACTCATTAATGGTCAATAGTTTGACAGGTAAAATCGCAGTTATTTCTAATATTCGATATTCGACAGTTAAAGTAAAGTATAGGGAGAATTGTACTGATTTCCTATGAATAATCCGGTAGTAATTGGTTTTTTAGCCTGGCTTTTTCCAGGAGCAGGACATTTTGCACAAGGGAAATATGTCCGCGGCATCGTATTGTCGGTCGCCATCTGGTCGATGATCATCATTGCCATCTTCAGCGGCGGAGCATACTTCCCCGGATTCGGTTTCGAAGACGGCCAGCTGCTTTATATGCTCAACCTTTTTGCCAAGGCGGGTAACGGACTCGGCACCGGCTTGAGCTATGTTTTTTCGATGGAGCCAGATCCAAACGCAGCTGCCCTTTCGACATTTGAATACGGCGGAAAGTTCATTGAAACGGCCGGACTGTTGAACTATCTGGCGATAATAGATGCCGTTGACATCTATTTGGGGAGGAAGAAATGAACCATTTTCTCTACCTTATCGGATTTGCTCTTTTCGTTTCTGCCGCCTTTGCCGTATTCAAAGAGGGCGATGCGAAAGAGTGCGTTATATATGGGATAAAATTGTTCGTTCAATTTATCGGCATCAGTCTTATCATTGCCTGGGTGCTGTATTTTATTCCCTGGTAAACAGATCCTGATGTTATTTTTACGGATCATATTGGTTCCGGCGATGCGCGGTCTCGGCCAACGAAATCGCGCATTTCTGATTTAACACCGCCTTTCGCCTATGCCTTTGGTTCAAACGGAAAGCATTGTATTGAGGACATATTCGCTTGCCGAGGCGGACAGGATCGTGGTGTTTTTCACTCGCGGCCATGGCATTGTTCGTGGCGTAGCAAAAGGGGCAAAAAGACTGAACAGCAGATTTGGCGGTTCGCTCGAGCCTTTTTCTCTGGTCAATGTAGAATATTTTGAAAAAGAGGACAGGGAACTTGTTTCGATACGGAGCATAGAGATAGAAAGATCCCTTTTCGACATTGCCGCCGAACCGGCATTCTTATTGGTCTTTTCGGAAATGGCTGACCTGTTAATGGCTTTTGTCCCACCGCAAGACCCGAACGAAACGCTTTTTCGCATGGTAAAGGCTTGCGTTACCGCAGATATTCGATCTGAAAGGGAACTGAACGCACTTAAGGTCTATTTCGAGCTTTGGCTTTTGCGTTTAGGCGGATTTTTGCCTGACTGGTCGGCATGTTATCGATGCGGGCGAAAATTTGAATCTACCGAAACGGCGCGAACGGACAGCGACCAGCATCTTTTGTGTTCCTCTTGCTCAAGGAGTGATGCAGGTAGAGCGGTGGTTCCGGCGGTCCGCGACGGATTTGTTATCGCAAGATCGTTATCACCTGAGGATTATTCAAAACAGATCGGTGCGTCTGATAACGATATAGCTGTGAAAGAATTGAATGAAATACTAAAAAAGATCATCCAAAATGTGATCGGCGGAGGAAGGGAAAGGTTTACGGCCGGTCTTTAAATGACCCCAATTTTATTAGTTTATGAGATCTAGCTGGAAGATATCACGCTATATTCTTAGTTCAGTCCAGGCGTATTTTGTTTTTTCCTGGCTGCTGCTGAGCGTGATCCTTTTCGTCCAGCAGGGAAGCAAATTCACAGAGATATTTTTCAGTACTAGCCTGCCGTCGATCCTTATATGGCAGCTGGCCGTGGCTCTGGTCCCGAACGTTATTGCGTTTACGGCGCCGATGGCGGTGCTTGTCGGCGTCATCATCGGCCTTTCCAAAATGCAGGGCGACAGCGAACTGATTGCCATCAGGGCCGCAGGCATGGGTAATTTCCAGATACTCTTACCGCTATTTTTCCTTGGGCTGGCGCTGTCTGTTTTCACGGTTTTGATCAACCTTTTCGGTGTTCCGGCGGCGGCAAGTGTTGTTAAAAGCGTAGGCTTGAGGTCGGCACTCTATAAGCTCGAATCTCCTATCGAACCGGGAACGTTCAATTCCGAGATCGCCGGTTATACGATATATGTCAGGTCAGGTGATATCGAGACTGGCGAATGGCGGCAGATCTTTATTTACAATGAAGATAAGGCAAATGGATTGGTGCGTCTGATAACGAGCAGCAGCGGCCGTATAGATTCTAATGATTCGGTTTCAGAGCTTGTCCTTGATGACGCCACGGTTACAAGCTACAGCCTCACGGACGAGCAAACCAAATACACCGTAGAACAGATCGGTGATTTTCGGTTTGCCATAAAGACACGCAGGGAAGAATTGGTCGAACGGTTAAACTCTTCCGAGCCGGTTCCGGAAGAGCTGGGGCTTCGTGAACTTGCGGCCTATGCCGCCACGAAACAGGGAAGAGAGCGGACCGAGGCCGAGATATTGTGGCAGCGTCGTGTTCTGCTCTCGATCGCTCCGCTTATTTTTACCATTCTTGGCGGATCGTTGATACTAAGGTTCAACCGCGGCGGCCGAGGATTCGGCATCCTATTGGCGTTGCTGACGCTTATCGGATTTTATCTGATGACATTTTTAGGAGAGCAGCTTGCGCGAACACAGCGGCTTTCCGTTCTTGCTTCGGGACTTATACCTATAGTCGGCAGTATTTTGCTCATTTTATG